>NZ_JBEZJI010000036.1:0-90882 GCF_040649435.1 Actinomadura sp. NPDC048955 | reverse complement strand
GTCGGCGCGGATCTGGAACTACTGGCTCGGGGGGACCGACAACTACGAGATCGACCGGGTTGCCGGCGTCCACGGCGGGCGGCGCCCCCTCGCCTTTCAGCCCAGGCGCACGGCGCGCTCGTGCTTGCCGTCGCCTATCTCCAGCACCTTCGCACACGCCGCGGCGTCGGCCAGCGGCGCGATGAGACGGGCCAGCGGGGTGCGCTGCGGGGTCCCCGGAATCTCGGCCAGTTCGGTGATCCGGCAGACCCCGGCCTCCCCGTGCAGCTCGAAGCCGCGGACGGGGTGGGCCCAGATCTTGCCCTGCGCGGTGTCCATCACCGGCACCGCCTGTTCACCGGGTGCGACGGCCAGATCCCCTAAAACCCAGCCGGTCTGCCGCGCCGCCTCGGCGTAGGCGATGACCTGCTCCAGGTCGCGCCGCAGCCGGGGGACGCGGGAGCCGTCGAAGGTGACCGGCGGGCGGGCCAGCGCGACGGCGTCGCGGCAGCCCAGCCTGCCCGCGATCTCGGCGACCCGATCGAGGACACTGCGGTGAACGTGGCCCACCTGCTCTCCATCCACGGTCAGCAGCACCACGTCCACGCGGCCCTGCGAATCGGCCATCGGTTCCCCCTGCCCGGCGGTCCCGGCCGCCAGGGACGGCTCAGGCTGGACGCATGTCCACGACGCGGTCGGAGTCCAGGATGAAACTGGCGGCCTCGTCCGGGGTGACCCCGAGGACGTCGATGACCAGGCGGATCGGGCCGACCTTCTCGGCATCGCAGCGGTGGCACCTTGTCCGGTTGTCGCCGTACACCTTCATCGAGGGGTTCTGGTCGCCGTTGCTGTGCCTGCTCGGACGCGGGCAGTGCCACAGGTTCCCGTCGTCGGAGGAGGAGCCGAGGCGCGTCAGCACCGTCCGGACGTCCACCGACTTGGCCTCGGCGATCCGCTTGTTGTGCGGCGACACGGGGACGGGCGGCACCATGTCGGCGCCGCGGCGCCCGGCCCGCAGCTCCTGGCGGTACTTGGCCGCCTCGCGCCGCAGCTTCTCCAGGTCGATGCCCTGGGTCGGGTCGTCCTTGGTGACGGGCGCGGGCTCGTTCCCGGTGGACAGGTAGGGGAACCGGTCGTCGGCCCTCCGCCGCAGCGCCGCGACGAGCACGAACGTGGCCAGCGCGTCCCGGGCCGAGGGCGGCGGGACCATGCGCAGCCGCGCCGCGTACCGGATCACGGTGGCGGCCTCCGGCGTGACCAGCTGCTGGGCGCCGGAGCCGACGTGGACGGTGGGGAGGGCTCCGCCGTCCTCGCCGCCGACCTGGCCCCACTCCAGGTATCCCGGAGGCCGGCCCGCGTCGGGGAAGGCCTCCCCCTGCGGGTCGAGCCGCGAGAACTCCAGGACGGTGCCGCCGGCGTAGGCGTCGACGCGGCGGCCGGCGAAGCCGCACAGGGCCGCGTACGGCACGAGGCAGTTCGGGTCCTCGGGCGCGAGGTAGATCACGCGCGACCGGAAGTCGGCCGCGGTCAGGCCGCTCGCCCGCAGGCCGGCGATGGTCGCGGCGATCACGTCCTGGTCGTCGCCCGGAACCAGGTCGACCGACTTGACCCCTTCGATCGCCGGCGGTGAACCGGTGGTGCGAACGGCCAGCACGTAATCGGTCAACTGGTGCATCTGGGTCTCCTTTGTAGTGTGCTTCGCAGGGGCGCGGCCCCGAGTGTCACGCATGACCGTCCACGCGACACGGCGAGCCGCATGCTTTATTTGTCAACCTGTTCGTCGGCGGGCCCCGTCCGTCCTCTGGTACTTGCCGATCCGACCTGGCCCGAAACGGTTATGACTGAAGAGTGGACACCGGCCGGGGCGACCGGTGCCGCACCTGGCCGGTACCGGCCGGGTGCCGACGTTACCGCCGGCCGCCCGCGCGGCCGGTGGCAGGACACGGAGAAGGGTGCACAGTGCCAACGCAAACCAAGGAAGAATTCTACGTTCGGCGCCTCTTCGACGACGACGTCCCCGTGTTCGTGGACGCGACCAAATACGTCCGGCAGGACACCCCGTATCCCCTCAGCGCCAAGAAGGCGCTGAAGGCGACCTGCGGGGTGCGGACGGACAATGAGGTCCTGGCGTTCAGCCTGCGCAACTACACCGGCAAGCAGGCCGAGCGGGAGGTCGAGCACGTCGAGAGCACCGTCGGCGGGCGGGTGACGACGCAGAACCAGCTGCGGCTGCGCATGCCCCGCAGGACCCTGCACGGCCTGAACGAGACGGCGCGGGCCCTGTCGGTCGTCCTCGGCGACGAGGTCATCACCGAACTGGACGGCGACCTCTACGTCCTGACCCTCGCCCGCAACGGCGGCGAGGGGGCGCTGACCCTGGCCGGGAAGCTGACCAGGTCGGAGGGCGGCTTCGACCGGACCGACGTCAGCGACGCCGACACCGAGTTCGAGCTCCCCGTCGCGGGGGTCCGGCTGCGGATCTTCCTCCGCTCCCCCGTCCGGGACCGCATCATCGCCTACGGGTTCAGCGGCTACCTCACCCGCAAGCCCGGCGAGATGGAGACGGTGACCCGGGCGACCGCGCTGGCCATCAACAGCATCCTCGGCCTGGCGACGTTCCGGATGCTGTCGCAGCTGGAGCACGTCGACGTCCCGGCGGTGCCGCGGGGCAACGCCGTCCGTCCCCGCAAGCCCGCCGAGCAGGTGACCTTCACGGTCCCGGCGCTGCTGTTCGCCGAGGACGGGACGCCTGCGGCCCGCGGCCGCGTCGCCGCCGAGATCGACCTGGACCAGGTCGACCCGGTGACCGGCGGCCTGCAACTGCACGTGACGGCGGGCGACCAGCTGGAGTGGAACCCGGCGGTGGCCGAGGCGGTGCAGTTCGAGTCCTACGAGCGGGTGCTCACCGAGACCATCGGCGCCATGCTCCACTCGGCCGTCGGCGTCGACACGGTGCGCGACCTGGCCTACGACATCATGCTGGGCGACCTCGGGGCCGAGGGCATCGCCCGCCTGCGCGCCGCGACCACCGACCTCCCGGGCCTGGCCGCCAAGCCCAACCAGGCCGAGGTGCGGTCCGCGCAGCCGGCCAGCGGCGCTCCGGCCGCCTGACCCCCGGCGCGGTCCGGCACCGCGCCTCGCACCGTTCGCGCGGGCCGGTGGTGCCAGGATCCTGGCACCACCGGCCCGAACGTCCGCACGGGCCCCCGCGCGATACGGGATCGTCGCGCGGCGGGTTCCGGCGAGGGGCCGGGGCAGGCTCTAGAGTCTCCGTGTAGCGGTCCCCACACTGGAGACGACGGTGATGACGAACCCACCGGATCCTGGCCATCCTCCGCGTCCGCAGCCGCCCGGCGGGCCGGGCGGGCCCTACGGTCCACCGCCCGGCGGACCTGCCGGTCCCTTCCCCTCCGGCCCCGGCCCCGGCCCCGGCCCGGGTCCCGTCCCCGGTCCGCGCCCGCCCGGCCCGGCCTCGGGGTTTCAGGACCCGCCGCAGGGGTGGGCGCCTCCGCCCGGCCCGCCGGGTGAGAGGAATCTGGTCGGGGCGCTGTTCGACCTCAACTTCGACACCATGATCACCACACGGGTGGTGAAGATCCTCTACGTGCTCGCGCTGATCCCGATCACCCTGTTCTCGCTGCTGATGGCGGTGTACGGGATCGCGTGGCTCGACGACAGCGCGGCGCTCGGCCTCATGCTGCTCCTCGGGTCCCCGTTCGCGTGGCTCTCCGGAGTGTTCGCGACCCGGATCGCCATGGAGTTCGTCGTCAACCAGTTCAAGATCAGCGAGTATCTTCGGGCCATCAAGGACAAGGGCTAGACGGGACTGCTGTGGGCGAGTTCGATGGCACTCCGCCGCGGGACACCCGGCGGGATGCCGGGACGACGCGGCGGGACGCGGGGGTGCCCGGGCCCCGCCCGGCGTCGTCGACCCGGCGGGAGGGGCACGGTCCCGGGGATCCGCTGATGCGGCTTCCGGCCGTGCTCGGCGAGCGGTACACGGCGGTCGCCGAACTGCCCGTGCAGGGCGCCGAGTCCGACCTGCTGCTGGTGCGCGATGGCGACGGCGCCGAGTTCGTGGTGAAGATCTTCCGCCGCGGGTACCGCGCCGACCGGGAGGTGTGGGCGAAGCTGCCCGCGCTGGACGCGCCGAACGTCCTGCGCATCCTGGAGACCGGGCACGCCGACGGCCGCGACTACGAGATCGCCGCCTACGCGCCGGACGGCAACCTGCGGACCCTGATGGACGAGGGGCCGCTCTCCGCGGAGGCGGTCGGCGGGGTCGCCGCGCAGCTCGCCGACGGCCTGCGCGCGCTGCACCGGGCCGGCATCGTCCACCGGGACCTCAAGCCCGAGAACGTCCTGGTAGAGGCCAGGGAGCCGCTCCGGCTCGTGATCGCCGACTTCGGGCTGAGCCGGGTCCTCGACCAGAGCGTGGTGTTCGCCTCGTCGTCGCGGACGCTGGCCTACGCGGCGCCGGAGTCGCTGTCCGGCCAGGTGTCGCCCGCGCGCGACTGGTGGTCGCTCGGCATGATCGTCCGGGAGCTGGCGACGGGCCGGGCGCCGTTCCAGGGGCTGAGCGAGACCGTCGTGGTCGACCATCTCGCGACGCGGCCGGTCAGCGCGGACGACGTCCCCGACCCGCGGCTGCGGCTGCTGTGCCAGGGGCTGCTGACCCGCGACCCGCGCGAACGGTGGACGGGCGAGCAGGTCCGGGAATGGTCGGACGGCGGGTCGCCGCGGGTCGCCGAGGAGAGCGTCCCGGCGGGCTCCGGGCTCCCGTTCGCGGGACGGCGCTACACCGGCAGGGGCGAACTGGCGCGCGCGCTCGTCCAGGACTGGGACCACGCCGCCCAGTACTTCTTCGGGCGGGGCGAGACTGGCGAGGCGTGGCGGAGCCTGCGGGAATGGCTCGCGGAGATCCCCGACGACAGCCGCATCGCGCTCGTCGACGCCCATCTCATGACGACGCTGCCGCCCGACGTCAAGCTCCTGCACCTCGTGCGGTGGCTGGATCCGGCGATCCCCCCGCACTACCTCGGCCGCCGGATCACCGCCGCCGACCTGCCCGGGCTGGCGGGCCTGGCCGCCGACCGGCGCCACGCCGACCACCGCGTCGCCTGCCTCATCGGGCGGGCGCTGTGGGAGCACCGCCTGCTGCCCGTCCTCGCCGGGTTCGCCGGGGGCGAGGAACTGGCCGGAGTCGACGAGCAGTGGCGCGCGCACGTGTCGGCGTGGAACGACCTGGCGCGGTGGCTGCGCGAGCAGGGCGCCGCGCCGCCGGGTCTGGCCGGCCGGCTGCCCGACGCCGGCGCGGAGGAGCCGCCCGCCGTGCTGCTCGCCCTGCTCGCGCTGGCGGCGCGTCCGGACGAGACCCACCGGCTGATCGCCGAGGGCGCGGCGCGGGCGCAGGCGCCCGTCTCCGAACAGGTCCCGTGGTTCGCCTGGATGGTGGACGGGGCCGGCGACGATCCGCTGCGGCTGCTCGCCGTGGCGCGGGCGGCGCCCGAGGCGGTGGCGGAGAGCGAGTCGCGGACGCGCGAGCGGCACGCCGCCGAGCAACGCGACGAGGCGCTGCGCACGCACCGGGCCGACCGCGAACGGCTGCGGCTCGCCGGGCGCGGCACGGCCATGGCGAAGGCCGTCGCGCTGACGTCGCCGCTGCTGTTGTTCTGGCTCCTGGGCAGCTGGGTCATCGGGTCGCTGTTCGGCGGCGGCAAGGACGACGGCACGGCATCGGTCGGCCTGCACAGTTCCTCTTCGGGCCTCTCCTTCGGCTTTCTGGCCGTCATGGCCGTGCTCGCCTGGGCGGCGCACTGCGGCAGCGAAGTCTTCGTCGCCCGTGCGCAGGGGAGCGACTACCTCCCCCACGGCCCGTGGGCGATGCTCTCGGGCATCCTCGGAGCGGGCGGCCGCGGGCTGTCGACGGCGTCCCAGACGATGACGGGCGCCGCGCAGCGGACCGGGCGGCGCGGCTGCGGGTGCGTGCTCGCCGCCGCGACGGTGCCGCTGCTGCTCTTCCTCCTCCTGCTCGCGGCGGTGACCTCCATCGCGAGCCTGCTGTGGGTCCTCGTCCTCATCGCCGTCCCCGTCGCGCACGCCGTCGCGGCCGGGGTGCGGCTGCACCGCTGGCGCCAGGAACGGACGATCGGAGGGACCCCATGAGCAGCGGGATCGACGCGGACATCGCGCTGGACGCGGCGGTGGTGCTGAGCCTCGGCATGACCCGCCTGCTCGGGCACGGAGCGGGCCTGGCCGGACGCGGCGCGGAGGCGCTGGCCGAGCTCGCCGCCGGGCGCGCCGAGGCGCGGGCGGCGGCGCTCGCCGAGGTCCGGACGCACGAGCGGGCGCTGCGCGAGGCGGTGGAGCGCGACGCGCGGATCGCCGCGCTCGCCGGGACCCGCGCGAAGCTCGGGGCGGAGGTGCCGCTGCCCGACCGGCTCGACCCGGCCGGGCGGTCCGCCGCGGAACTGACCGCCTGGTGCGCCGCGACCGACCCCGTCCTGGACGAGGCCGAGCGGCGGCTCTCCGAGCACCTCGCCGCCCAGGTCGGCACGCAGATCTTCGGCGTCCCCGCCGAGGGGCTGGCGGCCGGCGTCGCGGACGGCGCGCCGCCGCCGCGGGCCGGCGACGTGCGCGAGCACCTCGAACGGATCGTGGCGCGGCTGCTGCCCGACGCGGAGGAGGCGGAGCGGCGGGACGTCGCGGAGGCGGCGCGGCTGCTGGCCGGCGCCGCGACACCGGCCGACGCGGAGGCCGTCCTGCACGAGGTGCGGCTGCGGATCCAGGAGGCCAACCGCCGCACCCGGGAGCGGCGGGACGAGGAGCGGCGGCGGGCGGCCGAGCGCGACGCCGCCGAGCAGGCCGAGGCCGAGCGCCGGTACGTCCTCGACTCGATCACGACCGCGTTCGAGGACATGGGGTACGAGGTCCAGGCCGGGTTCGAGACGCTGACGGCCGAGGACGGCACCGTGACGCTGACCAAGGGCGCCTGGCCCGACCACAGCGTCCGGATGCGCGTGGACGACGCGGCGCACGTGCGCGCCTCGATGGTGCGCGAGCGGCCCGCCGAGAGCGAGGACGACCGCCGGGTCGACGTCGAGCGGGAACGGGAGTGGTGCGAGGCGTTCGAGGCGGCGCGCGGCCGCCTGGCCGGCGAGGGGATCCGCTCGGAGGTGGCGTGGCGGCTGGAGCCCGGGGTGCGTGAGCTGCCCGTTTCGGCGGAGGCACGGCAGACTAGGGGCCGTGCCGGCCAACGCGAACGCTCCCGCGAGCGTCACAAATGAGATGCGCGGGGGGCGCTCGGACGGAGTGGAGTGACTAGATGAGCATTGATTCGCCGACCCTCGGGGGGCGGTTGCAGGGTTGGCCGCCGTTCATCCGGGAGCTGGACGCGACCCTCTCGGTGCACTCCCAGTACGTCCTGTCGGGCAACCTGCACGACAGTTTCCTCGCGCCGTCGTCGGACGGCGGACCGGCGGGGCTGCTGCCGCTGCGGGCCCTGCTGTGGGAGACGCTGCGCTCCAGCGGCGCGTCCTTCATGGCCGTCTACGACCCGGTCGACGGGCTGCAGATCGTTCCCGGCCCGAACGAGCCGTCCGGGAGCGAGGCGGCGTCGGCGGCGGAGTCGCTGCTCGGCAAGATCAAGGCGGACGAGAAGCCGTCGCTGGAGGGGCTGACGCGGCATCTGGCCGCGATCGCCCGGCCGCAGGAGAACGTCCGCGCCGCGTTCGTGATCGACTCGGCGTCGCGCATCGCCCGGACGCCCACCGACCTGGAGCCGGCCGAGCGCGACTTCTTCCGGTTCTGCGCGAAGCTGTCGCGCAGCGCGCGTCCCGTCCGGGTGACGGGGGCGCGGCCGAAGCCGCTCTACAACCCGGTCATCTGGCTGGTGGAGCGGCCGGGCGACCTGCCGCCGTGGCTGACGGCCGACAACGAGAACATCCGCGAGATCGCGATCGCGCGCCCGCATCTCGGCGACCGGCAGGAGACGGCGCGGCTGCTGGCCCGCGCGTTCGGGGTGAGCGACGTCGGGGCGGACGAGGTGGCGGCCGCGGCGTGCGACGCGTTCGCCGAGCAGGCCGACGGGCTCACCCTCCAGTCGATGATCGAGGTGACCCGGCTGGCGAAGGAGCGGGGCGTCGGCCTCGCCGACCTGCCGGACGCGGTCCGCACCTACAAGCTGGGCGTGCTCGACAACCCGTGGAGCCGCGGGCACCTGCGGCGCCGGGTGCTGGACGGCGAGAAGCGCGTCCCCGAACGGGTGATCGGGCAGCCGCAGGCGGTCACCAAGACGCTGGACATCCTCAAGCGGGCGGTGCTCGGGCTGTCGGGGGCGCAGGCGACCAGGTCCGGCAGCCGCCCGCGCGGGGTGCTGTTCTTCGCGGGCCCGACGGGCACCGGCAAGACGGAGCTGGCCAAAGCGATCACCGAGCTGGTCTTCGGCGACGAGTCGGCCTACCTGCGCTTCGACATGAGCGAGTTCTCCGGGGAGGGCTCCGGCGACCGGCTGATCGGGTCGCCGCCCGGGTACGTGGGGCACGAGGCCGGCGGCGAGCTCACCAACGCCGTCCGCGAGGACCCGTTCCGCGTGATCCTCTTCGACGAGATCGAGAAGGCGCACCCGCGGATCCTGGACAAGTTCCTGCAGATCCTGGAGGACGGCCGGCTCACCGACGGGCGCGGCAACACGGTGCACTTCTCCGAGTCGATCCTCATCTTCACCTCCAACCTCGGGATGTTCGTGCCGGGGCGGGACCTCACGGCCCGCGACGGGGCCGCGTACGGGGCGCCCGACCGTGTGCAGAACATCACACCCGGGATGTCCTACGAGCAGGTCGAGCAGCGCATCAAGGGCGCCGTCGCCGACCACTTCACCGCGGTCCTGAACCGGCCGGAGCTGCTCAACCGGTTCGGCGACAACATCGTGGTGTTCGACTTCATCTCCGGCGAGGCCGCGCACAAGATCTTCGACCTGCAGTTCGCGAACATCTGCCGGCGGGTCACCGAGGAGCACCGCCTCGTCCTCGCCGTGAAGGGGGAGGCGCTGCAGACGCTCCGCGAGTGGTGCACGGAGGAGCTCGACAAGGGCGGGCGCGGCATCGGCATGGCCCTGGAGTCGCACTTCGTCAACCCGCTGGCGCGGGCGCTGTTCGACCGGGAGCTCGTCCCGGACGAGAAGGTCACCGTGACGGGGATCCGGCGCGAGGGCAGCATCGTGCACCTGGACCTCCAGTGAGCGCGGGCCGTCCCCCCACGGCCGCCGACGCGCCCGCAGACGCGGCCGGAGACGGCTCCGGCGAGACGCTCCTGCTCGCCAAGGCGCACTACCCGGTGACCACACTCGGCCCCGGCACGCGGGCGGGCATCTGGACGCAGGGCTGCACGCTGCACTGCAACGGCTGCCTCTCCCGGGACACGTGGGACGCCGACCCGGGAAGGGCGATCCCCGTCGAAGCGGTCCTAGGATGGCTCGCGTCCCTTCCCGAACCGGTCGACGGGGTGACCATCTCGGGCGGCGAACCGTTCCAGCAACCGGCCGCGCTGGCGGCCCTGGTGCGGGGGATCCGCGCGTGGCGGGAGACCCGCGACCGTGAGACGATTGCGTTGGACATATTGGTTTACAGCGGATATGTCTACTCTCGGCTCTCGCGCGCCTCTGTGACGCGCGAGATCGTGGACATGTGTGACGCCGTGGTCACGGGGCCGTACGTCGACCGGCTCAACCCTGGGGGGCGACACTCCGGGGAGGGCTCCCTACTCTGGAGGGGTTCGGCCAACCAGCGCGTCGTGCCGGTGTCCCCCCTGGGACGCCAGCGGTACGGGGCAGTGGACAACGTCGGCGAAACTGATGGAAGAGGGCCCCGAGTACAGGTGTCCGTGGACGAAGGGCCGGAGGGAAAGCGGGTGTACTACATCGGGATCCCTCGAAGAGGTGACATGGAGCACCTCACGTCGAGGCTCGACCGCGCCGGGGTGCGCTCGGGGGATGTGTCATGGCGACCTTGAACTGTCCGGTCTGTGACGAACCGTTCCAGCCGGGGGATCTGCTCTGCATGAGCTGCGGAGCCAACCTGGCGCGCGCCGGTGGCGGCGCGCAGCAGCAGGGCCCGGGCGGGTACGAACCGCAGCGGATACCGCCGCCGCCGGGGCCGCAGCAGGGGGGCCAGCAGTACGGCGCCCCGCAGGACCAGTATGGCCAACCGCAGCACGGCCAGCCTCAGCACGGCCAGCAGCAGTACGGTCAGCCGCAGTATGGGCAGCAGCAACAGCAGCCGCCCGCGGACCCGTGGGGTGCCCCGCAGCAGCAGCAACCTCAGGACCAGTGGGGCGCGCCGCAACAGCAACAGCCCCAGGACCAGTGGGGCGCGCCGCAACAGCAACAGCCCCAGGACCAGTGGGGCGCGCCGCAACAACAGCAGCCCCAGGACCAGTACGGGCAGGGTCAGCACGGCCAGCCCCCGTACGGGCAGCCCCAGCAGGGCCAGCAGCAGTACGGGCAGCAACAGCAGCAGCAGCCGCCCGCGGACCCCTGGGGTGCGCCGCAGCAACAGCAGCAGCCCCAGGACCAGTGGGGCGCGCCGCAGCAGCCGCCGCAGGACCAGTACCAGCAGCAGTACGGCGCTCCGCAAGACCAGTACGGCGCGCCACAGGACCAGTACGGCGCCCCGCAGCCCGGCCCGGCCGACCAGCAGTACGGCCAGCCCCAGCACGGCCAGCCCCAGCACGGCCAGCCCCAGTACGGGCAGCCGCAGCACGGGCAGCCGCACGGTCAGCCGCAGCACGGGGGACAGCCGCCGCTGCCGCCGCACGGCCGCGAGGCGACGCTGCTGCCGCACGAGCACAACCAGGGCCAGCAGCGGCCGCCCACGCCCGACAGCACGGCGTTCATGTGCCCGTACTGCGAGGCGGTGCTCTCCAACCCGGGCGCCGCGCAGTGCGACTCGTGCCTGCGCCCGCTGCCGCAGAAGGGCACGCCCGTCCTGCGCGTCCAGTTCCCCACGGGCGAGCTCAAGGTCTCGGTCGGCCAGCACCTCGTGCTCGGCCGTGACGCGGGCCAGTCGCCGGTCGCGACCACGTTCACGCAGTACGACAACGTGTCGCGGCGCCACTCGACGGTGTGGCTCGACCCGTCCGGAACGGCGTGGGTGCGCGACGAGGGCTCCACCAACGGGACGTTCGTCAACGGCGAGCGGCTCCCCCGCGGCGTGGACGCCCCGCTCCGCGACGGCGACCAGCTCCGCCTGGCCGCCGACGTCACGGGCACCGTCCAGCTGAGCTGAGCGGCACATAGCGAAGGGGGCGGCCCCGCGGTTCTCAGAACCGCGGGGCCGCCCCCTTCGTCGCTTCGGTGCTCAGCCGGCGCGCTTGGTGCGGGCCCGCGTGCGCTCGCGCTCCTTGGCGTCCAGGACGACCTTGCGGATGCGCACGGCGGTCGGGGTGACCTCGACGCACTCGTCCTCGCGGCAGAACTCCAGGGCCTCCTCCAGCGACAGGCGGCGGGGCGGGGTGAGCCGCTCCAGCTCGTCGCCGGTGGACGACCGCATGTTCGTGAGCTTCTTCTCCTTGGTGATGTTGACGTCCATGTCGTCGGAACGGGAGTTCTCGCCGACGATCATGCCCTCGTACACCTCGGTGGTCGGGCCGACGAAGAACGTCCCGCGCTCCTGGAGGTTGGTGATCGCGAAGGCCGTGGCGGCGCCGGACCGGTCGGCGACGAGCGAGCCGGACGGGCGGGTGCGCAGCTCGCCGAACCAGGGCTCGTAGTCCTCGAAGACGTGGTGCGCCATGCCGGTGCCGCGCGTCTCCGTCATGAACTCGGTACGGAAGCCGATCAGGCCGCGGGCCGGGACGAGGAACTCCATCCGGATCCAGCCGGTGCCGTGGTTCGTCATGTGCTCCATGCGGCCCTTGCGGACCGCCATCAGCTGCGTGACGGCGCCGAGGTACTCCTCGGGAATGTCGACGGTGAGCCGCTCGACCGGCTCGTGCTTCTTGCCGTCGATGTCGCGCGTGACGACCTGCGGCTTGCCGACCGTCAGCTCGTAGCCCTCGCGGCGCATGTTCTCGACCAGGATCGCCAGGGCCAGCTCGCCGCGGCCCTGCACCTCCCAGGCGTCGGGACGCTCGGTCGGCAGCACCCGGATCGACACGTTGCCGACGAGTTCGCGGTCGAGCCGGTCCTTGACCATCCGGGCGGTGACCTTGGTGCCCTTCTCGCGGCCCGCCATCGGCCCGGTGTTGGTGCCGATCGTCATGGAGATCGCGGGCTCGTCCACCGTGATCAGCGGCAGCGGGCGCGGGTCGTCGGGGTCGGCGATGGTGTCGCCGATCATGATGTCGGGGATGCCGGCGATGGCGATGATGTCGCCGGGCCCGGCCTCGTCCGCGGGCTTGCGGGTGAGCGCCTCCGTCATCATCAGCTCGGTGATCTTCACCCGGTCGACGCTGCCGTCGTGCCGGCACCAGGCGACCTGCTGGCCCTTCTTGATCGTGCCGGCGTGCACCCGGCACAGCGCGATCCGGCCGAGGTAGCTGGAGGCGTCCAGGTTCGTCACGTGCGCCTGGAGCGGGGCGTCGGGGTCGTAGGACGGCGCGGGGATCGTCTCGGTGATGACCTTGAACAGCGGCTCCAGGTCGTCGCTGCCCGGCATGGCGCCGTCGGCCGGCTTGTCGAGCGAGGCCCGCCCGGCACGCCCCGACGCGAACACGATCGGGAAGTCGATCTGGTCCTCGTCGGCGTCGAGGTCCATGAACAGCTCGTAGGTCTCGTCCACGACCTCGTCGATGCGCGCGTCGGGACGGTCGGTCTTGTTCACGACCAGGATCACCGGCAGCCGCGCGGCGAGCGCCTTGCGCAGCACGAACCGGGTCTGCGGGAGCGGGCCCTCGCTGGCGTCCACCAGGAGCACGACGCCGTCCACCATGGACAGGCCGCGCTCGACCTCGCCGCCGAAGTCGGCGTGCCCCGGGGTGTCGATGATGTTGATGGTCAGCCCGTTGTGCAGGACCGCGGTGTTCTTCGCGAGGATGGTGATCCCCTTCTCGCGCTCCAGGTCGTTGGAGTCGAGCACCCGGTCGTCGACGTCCTGGTTCTCGCGGAAGGCGCCGGACTGCCAGAGCATGGCGTCGACCAGCGTCGTCTTGCCATGGTCGACATGGGCGACGATCGCGACGTTACGGAGGTCGTCGCGCGTGGAGATGGGCATGCGGGTTCGCCTTGCGTGAGAGTTCGGGAGTCGCCGCAGACGTGCGGCCGGACCCATTCTACTTGGCCGTGCGTACCACCCACTCCGAGCCGTTCGTCCCACCGGTCGCAGGGGCCTCGATTGGCCAACTTTGCGCATCCTTTGTAATCTGCCCGAGATCCGGTCGTCCGGAGTCCCACCCCCCGGGACTGCGACCGGAACGCCGAATCTCCCGCACGACGGGAGAACCGGGGACCCATCACCTCGGGGTGAATCGACGTTCGTCGTAGGGCGACTCCTGGCCCGAACCCGTCAGCTAACCCGGTAGGCGCACGAGGAGAGGAGAACACCGGCTTGGCTCCGGATCCCCATCGGCGGCGTCGCGTCCTGCCCACCGCCACCGCGACCCTGCTCCTGATCGGCCTCGGCGCCACCGCGCCGGACCTCGCCCACGCCGCCCAGCCGTTCCGGCCCGCCTCCGCGCCCATGGCGCCGAGCCCCACGCCGACGACGGAGAAGGGCCTGCGCAAGAGCCTCGACGCTCTGAACGAAGAGGCCGAGATCCTCACGGAGAAGTTCAACAAGGCCCGCGTGGAGTTCAACAAGGCCCGCAAGGCCGAGCAGGACGCCACCAGGGAGGCCGAGCGGCTGCGCGCCCTCGCCGAGCCCGCCCGCCAGAAGCTCGGCAGCCTCGCCGCCGCGAACTACATGGCCGGGGGCCCCGACGTCCTCTTCGGCTCCGGCGCCTCCGCCGAGGGCCTGTCCGACCGCGCCTTCCTCGCGCAGAGCCAGGCCACCGCCGTCCTCGCCCTGAAGAAGCAGATCGACCAGGCCGACGCCGCGGAACGCACCGCGAAGGCGAAGACCGCGCAGGTCAAGAAGGCCTGGGACGACGCCAAGAAGACCCGCGAGGCCGCCAAGACCAAGGTCTCCGAGGTGATGAAGCGCCTCGACAAGCTGACCACCACCCACGCGAGCGACCCCCGCACCGGCCTCAGCGCCACCGTGAAGGGCTCCGGCCTCCCCGCCAAGATGGCCCGCAAGGCCCTCACCAAACTCGGCTCCCCGTACGTGTGGGCCGCCGCCGGCCCGAGCAGCTTCGACTGCTCCGGCCTCGTCGTCTGGGCCTACGCCCAGGTCGGCAAGCCCGGCCTCCCCCACTACACCGGCGACCTGTTCGCCATGGGCTCGAAGGTCTCGCGCGGCGCCCTCCGCTCCGGCGACCTCGTGTACTTCGGCGGCAACCTCCACCACATGGGCATCTACCTGGGCGACGGCAAGTACCTCCACGCCCCCCAGACCGGCGACGTGGTAAAGATCTCCAAACTCTCCGACCGCTCCGACTTCGCAGGCGCGAACCGTATTTCTTAGCTTTTTCTCCTCCTTCGGGCCTTGGCGGCCCTCCATCGTCGAACAAAGCGGGCGATCGCTGGCATCGCTCCGGCTCGCTGCGCGATCAGGTTCTCGCTTCGCTCGAACCTGCCTTCGGACGCGATCGCGGCCTTGAGGTCGTTGCGTGGTTGCTGTGGTGGTTGAGGTCAGCGCGGGCGAGTGGGGGCTAGGGCCTGTCCCGAAGCGGCCTCGGTCACGCGCGAACGCATGACCTGCCCGGTGCGGCGCCGGAGGCGAGCGGGACCGAGCTGCTCGCGAAGCGATGCCGCGTTTCGGCTAGGGCCGGTCTCGAAGTCGCCTTGGCCATGCCACACGAACGCGTGACCTGGCCGGTGGAGCGACGCCGGAGGCGAGCGGAGCCGGGCAGATCGCGAAGCGATGCGGCGTTCGCCCAGGCTCGGTCACGTAGCGAGCCGCCAGGCGAGTGAAGTGGGCCGGGACGTGGAAACACAGCCGCCAGGCGACCGAAGCGGGCCGGGACTGTGAAACACAGGCTAGGCGAGGCCTTGTTCGGCCAGGAGGTCTATTACCGGGCGGTCGCCGGGGAGCCAGTTGACGTTCTGGAGTTCGGGCGGGGTCAGCCAGCGGAGTTGTAGGTGCTCCAGGGCTTGCGGCTCGCCTTCTACCAGTTCGGCCGTCCAGACGCGCAGGACGGCGCGGGTGCTCAGGCGCCAGTCGCCGCCCACGCGGCGGCCCAGGCGTACCTTGACGGCCAGTTCCTCGTGGCACTCGCGCACCAGGGCGTCCTCGTCGGACTCTCCGGGGTCGACCTTGCCGCCGGGGAGCTCCCAGCCGCCCGCCATGTGCGGCGGCTCGGCGCGCTGGGCGGCCAGCAGCCGCCCGTCCGCGAGGATCGCCGCCCCCACCACCACGAGATCGATCGTGATCAGCTCCTCTCCCTGTTCGTGATCAGACCGCGGCGCCCGTCTTTCCGGTTCCGTTCCCCCGGAGGGAGTCGACCAGTCGCGTGGCGTCGCGGACGATCTCCTCCAGGTGGTCGCCGTGCGCCCCGCGCCAGTACACCTGGCCGCACCCGGCGCAGCGGCCGTAGACGTCGTAGCTGCGGCGCGTGCCCGACTGGAGCTCGCGCTCGATCTCCTGCTTGTCGACCGGGACGAGCTCGCCGTTGCAGGCGGTGCAGCGCGTCCACGGGCGCAGGACGGGCGCGAAGCGGTCGAGCAGGTCGCGGAGCTGGTCGTCAGGGCGCGAGCCGCGGACGTAGGCGCCGAACCACAGCGCGCGGCGGCGCAGGAGGCCGCGGTCCTGGGTGAGCAGGACGCGGCGCTCCTCGTTGGCCTGGACGACCAGCGCCGGGTCGTCCATGTCGTTGTGGTAGGCGGTGTCGAGGCCGAGCAGGCGCATGCGCCGGGCCAGCGTGCCGAGGTGCACGTCCAGGAGGAAGCGCGGGGCGACCTGGCCCGGGTCCAGTGGCACGGGCTGAGGGCGCTCCACCGCCGCCACGCGGACCTCGGCCCCGGCCTCCGGGCGCGTGGCGGGCCCGGCGGGCTCGCCGTCGGCGGTCATCGGGCCCGCCTCGGGCAGCGGCACGCCCAGCGACTCCACGAGGTGCCCCAGCGTCGAGGTCCCGTCGTAGGGCACCCGCACCTCGGTCTCCCGCCGGGTGGCGGGCAGGAACATCAGTAGCTCGTCGGCAACGCGGATCGTTATCTCCACGCCGATCAGCATGCCACGCGCGGCCGACGTTCAGGCCGCCGTCACGTGCGCGGCGGAGTCCGCCAGGGACGCCAGGAGGGCGGGGACGTCGCAGCCCACCAGCACTCCCCCGCGCTTGACCACGCGTCCGCCCACGAGAACGGTGTCGACGCTGCGCGTGTCCGCCGACAGGACCACGGCCGCGATGGGGTCGTGGGCCGCCGCGAGGCCGAAGGCGTCCGTGCGCAGGACGAGGAGGTCGGCCTGCTTGCCCGGGGTCAGCGATCCGGTGACGTCCGCGAGCCCCGCGGTCTCGGCGCCCTCGATCGTGGCCGTCCGCAGGGCGTCGGCGGTGGTGAAGCCCGCGCCGGCGCCGTCCGGGCGGCCCCGCTCGAGGACGTAGGCGGCGCGCATGACGCTGAACATGTCGCCGGGGCCGGAGGCGACCGTGTCGGCGCCGAGCCCGGTCGGGGCACCCGCGCCGCGGGCACGGCCGGTGGGCGGGGCGCCGATGCCCAGCGCGGCCTCGACGGCGGGGGTGACCGACACGGTGCCGCCGCTTCCGGCGATCCGCCTCAGCTCCTCGTCGGTGTAGAAGTTGGCGTGCACGTACATGGCCGGGTAGTCCATCAGTCCGTTGGCGCGGAGGAACGCCAGGCCGCGCGCAGCGCTCTCAGCGCCGTGGCCGCCCATGTGCACGGTGACCGGCAGGCCGAGGTCACGGGCCGTCCGCCATTCGGTGAGGGCGCGCTCGTCGCCAGCGATCTCGGGGCCGAGCGCGGCCATCGCCATCGTGACCGTGCCGCCGGACCCGAAGTTCTCGCGGTGGACGCGGCCGGTCTCGGCGGCGAGGTCGCCGTCGCCGCCGTAGCAGTACCCGAACACCGCCCTGATGCCGGACGCCCGCAGCGCCGCGATGTTCGCCTCGGTGTGGGCCGGGCTCAGCTGGATGTGCGACCAGTCGACCAGCGTCGTGATGCCGGAGTCGAGGCACTCCAGGGAGCCGGCGAGCGTCCCGGTGTACACGTCGTCCGGCCGGTACCGGGGCGCCAGCTCGCCGAGGACGCGGTGCAGGTACGCCTGGAGCGTGGCGTCCGGCAGGACGGCGCGGATCCCGGCCTGCCAGGTGTGCCGGTGGGTGTCGACGAAGCCCGGCATGACGATGCGCCCGGTCGCGTCGATGGTCTCGGCGCCGTCCGGCGCCGCCAGGTCCGGGCCGACCGCGGCGATGCGGCCGTCCTCGACGAGCACGTCGGCGTTGCCCAGCACGGTCGGTTCGGGGGCGGTGTCGATGACGAGCCCGTTGGTCAGCAGGAGAGTCTTTGTCATGCTTAAAAGCTTAAGAGTTAGCTTTTCTAAAAGCAACTGGTGGAGCGAGTACGCTCGTGGGGTGCAGGACGAGAGCGCGCGCAGGGACGAGATCGACTCCGTGGCCGACGCGTGGCGGCGGGACGGGCTGACCGAGCCGCTCCTCGCGATGCTGGAACTGAGCAAGCGCGCCGGGCGCGTCGCCATGCTGGTGCAGCAGGCCCTCCGCGGGCCCCTGGCCGACCTCGGCCTCACCTACGCCGAGTTCGAGGTGCTGACCGTGCTGCGCCGGGAGGGCGAGCCCTACCGGCTGACGCCGAGCGAGCTCACGCGGTCGGCGTTCCTCACCTCGGGCGGGACGAGCAACGTCCTGCAGCGGCTGCAGAAGGCCGGCTACGTGGAGCGCGAGGCCAACGCGGGCGACGCGCGCAGCCGGTTCGTCCAGCTCACCGCGGAGGGGCTGCGCGTCACCGAGCGGGCGCTGGCCGCGTCGGGGGCCGCGCACGAGGACGTCCTGGCCCGGGTGCCGCAGGAGGACGTCCGGGCCGCCGCCGACGCGCTGCGCGAGGTCCTGCTGGTCGCGGGCAGGCGCCGGTTCCGCTGAGCGCGCCGGGCGGCTACTGGCGCGCGGCCAGCTCGGACACCTTCTTCTTGAAGTCCGGACGCGCGAGCGGGCGGGTCACCCCGATCCAGTTCGGCTTCTTGTAGGTCTTCACGCCGATCGCGGGCACGCAGGCCGAGCAGCTCGCCACGATCATCTTGCCGCCGCCGATGACCATCCCGACGTGGCCGGGGTTGTCGGGCGAGGTCCCGGGACCGGAGTTGAAGAACACCAGGTCGCCGGGCTGCTCCTTGCCCTTGGCGATCTTCACGCCGAACGGCCACTGCTCGAACGTCGTGCGCGGCAGGTTCAGACCGACCTGCCGGTAGGCGGCCTGGATCAGGCTGGAGCAGTCGTAGGCGTCCGGGCCGTTCGCCCCGAACACGTACGGCTTGCCGCGCTGCGCCATCGCGAACGCGATGATCGTCTTGACGAGGGCGCCGACGTTGGCGGGCAGCTCGTTGTCCTCGCAGTTGATCCCGTTCGCCTGGACGGCCTTGAACTCGCCCCCGACGTAGCGCTTCGCCCAGTCGAGGACGAGGTCGACGTAGTCCCACGAGTGGTTGTACTGGAAGATCGCGGTGCGCATGCGCTCCGGGGCGCCGTTGTGCTTGAGGTAGGCGGCGGCGGTCGGGACGGCGTCCGCCGGGTCGTAGCGGTCCTTCTTGCCGTCCTTGTTGCCGTCCACCGCGAACGCCTTGAACGTCGCGGCCAGGAACTGCATGGGGCCGCCCGCGCCCGCGTAGTTCTCCCCGCTGGAGACGCCCGGCATCGTCGACCTGCCGTGGTCGGTCTCGACCTTGCCGACACCCGCCAGGACGTTCCACGGGATGCCGTACTTCTTGCCCGCCTCCTGGTACAGCTTCAAATAGTCGACGGGGACGGACTTCGCGTCGGCCGCAGCCGCGGGCTGCGCGCCGGCACCGGCGACGTTCACGCAGCCGCCGCCACCGCCGATCCCCCCGCCGAACAGGAACTGGCTCGCGCCGAACAGGATCGGGACGAAGACCAGCGCCACGAACATCACCGCGGCGACGCCGAGGGCGCCGACGAGCAGCAACCTTCGCGGACTCATCCCGTGTCACCCGCCTGTCCGGCGTCGGCGGGCTCGAACGAGAAGACCCTCAGCGTGCCGCCGTCCCTCGTCACCGTCACCGCGTACTGCTTGCTGTCGCTGCTGGTCCGCCCGTTCTTGGTGACCTGCTGCCGGCCGGTCACCAGGAAGATGATCGAGTTGTTCTCGATGTCGCGGACCTCGTCGAGGGACGCCGCGCCCTGCGCGACGAGCTGCTCGCGGCGGCGCTCCTCCACCATCCCCGGCGTCGCCACGCCCTGCCCGAGCCGCTGCCCGAGCTCGGAGGTGGCCAGGCCGGCGAAGCGCGCCACGTAGGTCTGGGGGGCCTCGTCGTAGCGATACGTCCCGTACGCGGCGACGAACCGCTGCGCCAGGTCGGCCGCCGTGGCGAACTCCTGCCGGGAGAACGGCAGCAGCCGGTAGACGTCGAAGTCGTTCGGATCGACGGGCTTCTCGATCCCCGGCGGCGGCGACGCGGGGGCCTGCGGTCCCTGCGACGCCGTCGCCCTCGGACGGGCCTGCGGCTCGTCATCGGACCCGCCCGAAGGCGAGGCCACCGTCAGGTAGACGCCGACGGCCGCGAGCAGCACGACGAGACCCGCGAACAGCAGCTTGCGCCGCCGGTCGTTCAGGTTCATCACTCGTCCCGATCCGGCTCACTGGACCGCCGGTCCACCGGACGCAGCCAGAACGGGATCGGGGGGCTGGCGTTGGAGCCGCCGCCCCTGCCCCACAGCGGCGGGGGCGCCTCCTGCCCACCGGGCTCGGGACGCGAGGGCCTGGAGCCCCCGCCGGAACGGCCGCGCTGCCGGGGGACGTTCCCGGACCCGCCGCCGGAACCACCCGAACCGCCGTTGCCGCCGCCGAACCAGCCGCCACCACCACCGCCGGAGCCGCCGGAGCCGCCCGAACCGCCGTTGCCGCCGCCCGAGCGCCCGCGGCCGCGGGCTGCGGAGCCGCCCGAGCGTCCGCCGCCACCGCCGAACCAGCCACCGCCGCCACCGCCGCCGGAGCCGCCCGAGCCACCACCGGAACCGCCGCCCGACCCGCCACCGGAGCCGCCGCCGGAGCCGCCGCTGCCTCCCGAGCCGCCGCCACCACCGGAGACGCCGCCGCCCTTTCCGCCGCGCCCCGTCCAGGAGGTCGGGCGGATGGTGCCCTTGCCAGAACTCGACCCGCCGCCACCGGCGTCCTCACCGTCGCCGCCCTTCGCGACGGTGACGCCGCCGGGCTTGGCGGCCGCCCTGCCGCCGTCCGTGCGGCGGTCGCCGAGCGCGCCCGCCCTGGTCGGCAGGTTCAGCGGAGGAGCACCGCGCCGGGACCGGCCCTGCGCCGCCGCGGCGCCCGCGCCGCGCGGCTTGGCCGCGAGCACCGGCGCGTCCTCGGGCGACTGCTCGGTGCCCGCGCCGGGCGCCGACCGGTCGCCCGCGGCAACCGTGCCGGCCACCACGCCGCCCGTCAGGCCGCCCGCGACGGCGGCCGCCATCGCCGGGTCGTTCTTGGCCTTGCGGAACATCTGGTACGCCGCCACCGGCGGCATCGCCTCGGTGCTCTTGCGTGCCGCCGCGATCGACTTGTCGAGTTCCGCCTCGCCCTTGCCCCGCGCCCCGACCGCCGAGTAGCCGACGGAGGCGAACAGGTGCTGGAACGGCTTGCGGTACACGAACGCCGCGAACGTCACCAGCGCGATCAGCACCACCTGGAGACCCCAGGGCAGCGTCTCGCCGAGGATCAGGCTGTACGCCCACAGCAACAGCGACAGCACCCCGATGAGCGCGGCCTGCTTCAGCAGCATCGACAGCAGCAGTTCGAGCCAGCGGATGGCGACGACGCGCCCGACGCCGGGATGGATGCCGATCCCGAGGAAGATCGGCCCCGCGACGAGGAGCAGCAGGAACGCGATCTTCACGACGATCAGCGCGAGCGCGATGACCATGATGAGCAGGCCCGCCACCAGCGCCGCGAACAGCGCGATGAGCGAGACGCCCAGCCGGTTCTGCCAGTCCTTGCCCTGGAAGAGGGCGTAGTTCTGGGGATGGTTGTCGTGGATGTCCTTCGTGACGTCCTTGTAGGCGTCGGCCTTCTTCCCCAGGTCGACCTTGTTCGTGCCGTAGGTCTCCGGAAGGTCGACCGCCTGCGCCCAGAGCAGCTTGTCGGCGTTCTGCTTGATGATCTTCGCGTTGGGGTCGCTGGTGCCGAACTCGCCCTGCAGCCACGGCTTGCAGACCAGCGCCACCCACAGCGCGTTGGCGTTGCGGGCCGTCGGGTCCATGTCCTTCGACGTGGCGGGATCGGGCTTGCCCTCGGGGACGGGAACGCACGTCCCGCCCTTGGTATCGCTCGGTGGCAGCGCGGCGCTGAACGCGGCGCTGGTCGCGTCGGACACCGTCTTGCCGAGCGTGGTGAAGTCCGCGGGCCGGGTGATCAGCCAGGTCAGCGCCACCATCGCGGCGACCATCCAGACCACGCCCTCGGTGACCTTGCTCGCCCGCTTGCGGACGATCCCCCACCAGGCCAGCCACATCGCGCCGAGGATGATCACCCACGACCAGTAGCGGGCGTTGAACGTCTTGCCGATGTTGGTGATGACCCCGTCGACGGTGTCCTTCAGCCAGCTCAGCAGCGACTCCGACGCGGCCGCCTGGTAGACGCTGATCGTCGTCCGGTCGACCGTCCGGACGAGGGTGAACACGGTGTTCGCGATCGCGTTGCCCATCATCGACACCGCGTCCGAGCAGCCCATGTCGACCGCGTACCAGGTCTGCCCGGCGGTGCCGTACCGGTCGTAGTACGTGAGCTTCTCGACCGGGGTCTTCCGCAGCTTCTCGTTCGGGTAGTCGGGCGGCTTGATCATGCCGTCCGTCCCGGATCCGTACTGCTCGGGCGCCGGATGGTCGGCCGGGCTGCACGCGTCGTTCAGCGGGTTCGGAAGCTGCGGGACCGACGCGGACGCCGGCGACAGCGGACCCAGCATGAACAGCGCCATGACGACCAGCAGCATCACCGAGCGGCGGGTGCGCGGCGCGCTTCGGCGGCGCCTGGGTCGACGCCGGAGGGCCTTGCGGTCGATTCCTTCGCCGGGCGTGCGCTGCAGGCGCGCCGCCCCGTCGCGGGAACCCATCATCGGGAGACCTCCTCGGCCTCGGCCCCCGCGGCGGTGAGTTCGGACGTGCCCGGACGGGACCGGGTCGGGTTGGTGTCCAGCCAACGCTGCAGTTCCTCGGAGATCAGGTCGACGCCGATGCGCCCCGCTCGGCCGTCGAGGTCACGGAAGATGCATTCGCCGTTGCCGAGGTTGCGCAGCACGGCCTTGTGCTCGTCGGACGCCTCGACCCCGAGTAGGGACATGACGTTGCCGACCTCGACCCGCTCGGTGGAGCGGAACGAGAACACCGAGGACAGGCAGTTCGTCACCTGTTCGTTCAGCAGGTCCCCCGCGTTCTGGGAGACCAGGATCAGCGCGGTGTTGCGGGAGCGTCCCATCCGCGACACCTCGGGCACCAGCTTGGCCCCCTCCGGCGTCGAGGTGATCGCCCACGCCTCGTCCAGGAAGATCGCCTTCGGGAGCCGCCGGTCGAGGCCGTGCATCAGCCGCCGCGCGAACTGCGACACCAGGTACATCAGCGCGACCGACAGCCGCTGCTCGTAGGAGTAGTCCTCCCGCGGGATCGTCACGTCCGGCAGGGTGAGCCCGCCGAGCGTGAACACGGTCGTCCAGCCGGCGCTGTCGATGCGCTCGCCGCCGGACGGGTCGAAGCACAGCCGCGCGAGCCGCATCTCCGACATCGAGCGCAGCACCGCGCCGAGGTTCTTGGACGCCGGGTCGTCGGCGCCCTCCAGGTAGTCGACGACCCGGCCGAGCGAGGGCTGCTCCCGGTTGGCGACCGCGCCGACCGCCTGGATCATCGCGGACTCGCGCTCCTCCGACATCCGCGGCAGCAGCAGCCGCAGCGTCTCGGTCGCCATCATCTTCTTGGTGGCGAGGTCGTCGCCGAAGGAGAACGGGTCGAGCAGGCCGGGCGCCGCCGAGCCGAGCGGCAGGATGCGCGCCCTCCTGCCCCGCGCCTTCAGCAGCTCCACGAGCGACTCGGCGTCGCCCTTGGGGTCGATCGCCGCGATGGTGACGCCGCGCAGCGCCATCTGGTAGATCAGCAGCAGCGCGAGCGTGGTCTTGCCGCCGCCGGGCTCACCGGTGATCGCCACGGCCGTCGGCCGGTTGCGCGCCGCGGCGACGAGCGGGTCGAAGTGCACGATGGCGCGGGCCCGGCCGAGCGTCTCGCCGATGTAGGGGCCGATCCAGCCCTCTCCCTCGTCGTCGGAACGGTCGCCGAGGTCGACGGTCGCGACCGGCATGCCGCCCGCGATGGTGCGCAGCGGCTGGCGCTGCGCGTAGGCGTTCAGCCGGATCTGGTCGCCGGGCAGCGACTCCAGGAACAGCGAGAACTGGTCGCCGGTCGAGTTGACGACGTCGATGCCGATGTCGCGGTAGTGCTCCACGACGGCGTCCACGCGCTGCGCGAGCAGGTCCTCGGTCGGCGCCGACACGATCAGCCGGTGCCACCCGTAGACGAACGGCAGCCGCTCCTTGGTGATGCCGTGCTCCAGCATCCGGGCGGCGTCGATCTGCTCCGCGAGCGCGATCGGCGCCTCCGCGCCCGCCTCCCGGATGTGCTGGTCCATGTCGCGGGCGTGCGCGAGCTTGCGCGAGACGTCCTTGGACGCCTTCGCCGGCGGGATCAGCTTCATCCGCGCGCTGATCTCGACGGGGAACGGCAGCGCGTCGGCGTAGTGGAACCAGGGCTCGCCGTCCGGGAACGGCATCATGTCGGGGAACCGCGCGAACGACAGGTACGCGACGTACGACGCGGCCGTGGCGCCGCCGCCCGCCCCGGTGAAGTTCGGCTGCTCGATCCGCAGGTACGAGCGCCCGTTGTGGATGGCGCCCTCCACCAGCGACTCGATCTCGCCCTTGCCCCACGTCCGGCGCGGGACGGCGGACGGCGGCGGATCGGCCAGCGACCCCGTCACCGCGTGCTGGAACAGCCACGCGACCTCGTTGGAGGTGGCGTGCCTGGCGTACAGGGCGGAACCGCCGAGCGCGCGGCCGACCCGCTCGGACTGGTCCGTCCAGCGCGCGATCTCCTTCTTGTCGACCGCGTCGTCGTGCACGCCGAGCACGCTCTCACTGCGCTTGTAGGCCCTCAGCAGCTGCGCCAGGACGCCGCCCGACAGCTGCGCGCCCATGCCGCGCGGGCCGAGCCGCACCCCGAGGTAGACCTCCTTGGTCCAGAAGTCCTTGGCCCACACGTGGGCGTAGGTCTCCTCCAGGTACTCCCGCCACCCGGCGCCGCCGTCGGACGTCCCGTCCAGCGCCAGCGCCCACTCGGCCGCCGGATACGTACGGTGCCCGATCCGCAGGTGGACCTCGGCGTCCGGCATGCGGATGCCGGCCAGCGCGATGGTGATGTTGGTGGCGAGCGCCTCGCGCTCCTCACCGGTCGTGAACTCGTAGGACACCGTGGGGAGCCGGAAGTAGGCCCAGGCGGCGCTGTCGGTCAGCAGGACGCGGTCGTCGAAGTACCGCACGGCCAGTCGGCTCGACTTGCTCATGCCGCCCTCCCGACGCCGGTTCCGATCAACGATTCTCTCCACCGCCGGACGGCCGCACAGGGCTGCCCGGGAGAGTGTTCGCCATCCGGACGGTCATGAACGTCAGGCGCGTCCGCCAGCAATGCCCGGTTCACTGCGGTCTCCGCTCGATGCCCGCGAGGGGCGCTCATCGGGTGGCCTCCTGCTCCTGCTGAAGCTCCTGGTAACGCTCGGGCATGACGGTGAAGCCGCCGGCCACGACGCCGGCGAGGGCAAGATAGGCACGCCGCGTCGGCGTGCGCAACGACTTCAGCTCGTTGCGCGGCGCGCGGTCCATGCTCAGGTGATCATCCCACGGGATGCGCACCAGCGCCCGGCAGCGGCCCCGCGCCACGGCCTCGGCCTGCTCGACGTCGTCCATGCTGCGGCGGCTCACCCCGTTGATGACCGTCACCGCGCGGGACCGCAGCTCCTCGTAGCCGTGGCCGTCCAGCCACTCGAACGTCATCGCGACGGCGCGGGGCGCGTCGGCGCTCGCCGGCGCGACGAGGACGATCTGGTCGGCGTAGGGCAGGACGCGCGCCACCACGGCGGCGGCCGCGTCCAGCAGCGTCACCGAGTAGAACTTGTCGAGCGTGCGGATCGCGAGCGCGTAGTCGCGGTCGTCGAGCGCCTGCAGCGGGTTCTTGCCCGCCGCGATGACGTCGAGGCCGGACTTGGCCTGCGAGGTGTAGCGGCGCATGGCGGTGAGGCTGGACACCTGGTCGGCGCGCGTGATGAGCCCGGTCAGCGTCTCGTTGGTGTCGCTGCGGGTGCGCCGCGCGAGCGCGCCCGGCCCGGGGTTGACGTCGATCGCCACGACCGGCTCGCCGTTGTGCTGCGCGAACGTGTGCCCCAGCATCAGCGCCGTGACGGTCTGCCCGGCGCCGCCGGTGCAGCCGAGCACGACGACGTGCCGCGTCCCGTGGAACGGCTGCTGGATCCGCTGCTGGTAGTCGGCGTCGACCTCGCCGTGCCCGCCGCCGACGGCGTGGATGAGCCGCCGGAGCCCGCCGGACGTCACCTCGTGCTCGGGACCGGGCGGGGTGATCGCCGGACCGGACGGCGGGGGCGCCGGAGGCGGCGGCAGCGGCCGCGGCCGGACGGGCGAGGCGGGCTGCGAACGCACCTCCCGCGGCGGCGCCTCCTCCTCCACCGGACGAGGGGCCTCCACCGGACGCGGCGGCGCCACGGGCGGGACGTCCTGCGCAGGCGGCGCCACCGGCTCGGGAGCGGTGCCCGGCCGCGGCGGCTTGGACAACCCCTTCGACCAGGGCCTGGGCGGCTCCCGCAACACCCCGGGCTGCTCCGCCGCCGCAGCGGGACGCACCGGCGGCGCCTGCGGCGGCACAGGCCGCTCCGCCGACGCGGCAGGCAGTTCGGGCCGCGACTCTTCCCGCTCCACCGCCCCGGGCGGCCGCTGCACCGTCCACCCAGGCCGCAACTCCGGCGGCACCGCCCGCACAGGAGGCTGCGCCGGGGGCGCGGGGGCCTGCTCCGGCGCGACAGGCGGCTCCGAGTGCGCGGGGGATCGCCCAGGCTCGACGGGCGGCTCCGCCTGCGCGCCAACCTGCTCCGAACGCGCGGCAGGACGCTCCGGATACGCGGGGGCCTGCTCCGGCGCGACAGGCGGCTGCGCCTGCGCGGCAGGCCGCTCCGGACGCGCGAAGGGCCGCGCCAAGGGCGCTGGGGCCTGCTCGGGCGCGGCGGGCGGCTGCGCCTGCGCGGCAGGACGCTCCGGACGTGCGGGGCGTTGCTCCGAGGACGCAGAGGGTTGCTCCGGCGCGGCGGGGGGCTGCACTTGTGCGGCTGGGCGCTCCGGCGCGGCGGGGGGCTGTGCCAAGGGGGCGGGGGTTTGCTCCGGCGCGGTGGGCGGCTGCGCCTGCGCGGCGGGGCGCTCCGGGCGCGCGGAGGGGGGTGCTGGGGGTGCGGGCTGTTGGGGGGTGGCGCCGAAGGCGCCGGGGACCAGGGGGACGTCGGGGCGGGTGGGTGAGGGGGGCTGCTGGTCCGGGGCGCGGGTGCCGGCGATCTTTCTGTCGCCGGGCTCTCCGTTGAAGGCCTGCGTCGCGCGGACGCGCTCGCCGTCGGCGGCGTGGGCCTGGTCGGGCTCGGTGGGCGGCTGCCGCGTGACGCCGTCGCCGGGTTCGGCGGGGCGAACCCAGCGGACGCTCGGCGCCGCGGGCTCGTTCTCGCGCGGGGGCGGTTCGGGGGTGCCCTCGATCTCCTCGGCGGCCCCGGGGGCGGGCTGCTGGGGGACGTCGGGCCGGGTGTCGCCGACCGGGACGGCCTGCCAGAACTCGGCCTGCTCGCCGGGGCGGCGGACGCCTGAGGCCAGGGCTCGCTTGCCGGAGCCGGGGGGCGGGGCGGGCGGGGGGACCTCGAGCCGCGGTGTCGCCGGGGGCTGCTCGACGCCGGCGGGGAAGGCCAGGACGTCGTCCTCGTGCGAGATGTCGCGGGTCGTGCGACGCCACGCCTTGGGCGGGACGAGGGGCTCGGGCGTGGCGGGCGGGGCAGCGGGCTCGGGGGCCGTGGGGAACTGCGCCGCGGGGAGGGCGGCGGGGACGGACTCGCGCTGGGCCGCGTACTCGACCAGCGACGGGGCGGTGGCGGCGACCGCGGGGCGCGGGATCAGGACCGGGGTCGCGGCGGGGGCCGCGGCGGGTTCCGGTTCGGCGGCGCGGCGGCGGGCGCGGCGGCGGGTCTTGATCGCGGCACGTTCCATGGCGGCGGCCGGGGCGGGGCTTCCGGTGCGCCGCCAGACGCGGGCCACGATGACGACCTCGTCGGGCTCCTGGATGGGGGTCAGGCGGCACCAGGTGCGGGGTTCGGCGAGGTAGCGGCTCTGGGAGAGCAGCAGCTCGGTGAGCCTCTTGCCCTCGATGACGGGGCGGGTCGCCAGCCAGGTGAGCACGCCCGGCGGGACGATGTAGAGCACGTGCCAGGGGGAGGCGAAGGGGATCCCGACGAGCCGGAGCAGCCCGATCCACGGCACGAAGACGCCGAGGAAGACGCCGATCTGGACCAGCGGCAGCGGCATCGGAAGCCGCAGGTCGTACAGCTTGTAGAGCCGCTTCTCGATGCGCCAGATGTTCGTGTACGTGGGTAGATCCACGCCCCTACTCCCCTAACTGCGCGAGCACCGTGCCGCCTGACGACCTCCGCCCGAGGTCAGGCGTTCACGCCTGGGGCCTCGGCGATCGCCTTGGCCGTGGTCTCGATGATGTCCGGTAGGTGAAAGGCCGCTCCGATTCCGGTCGCCGGGCAGATGGTGGTGGTGCTCACTTCGCGGCCTCTCATGATGCGTTCGGCTGCGTGGTGCCGCGAATGTCTTGGACGAGCCAGGTCGTCCCCTTTTTCACCATTGCAAGCTGGTAGCTCTGTTCGAGCTCACCGCCGCCGCCTCCCGCGGGCTGCCACACCACGGTCGCGGTGACGGTGCGCGAGCCATCAGGCCCCCTCGGCGCGACGACCTCCTTGACCTGGACGAAGACGACGGACTTGGCCATGCCGGCGATGGTCGCCCCGTTGGAGAAGCGGGACAGGGCCGCCTGGTTGCCGTTCGCGTACTCCTGGAAGAAGGTGCTGAGGAAGGGCTGGAGCTCGGTTTCGAGCGAAGCGTCGCGGTCCTGGACGCCGTCCTGGGGAAGCTGCGCCTTGATCGGAGGCGGGAGCAGGGCGGGACGGGCGGAGACGACCAGCGAGCCGCTCCGGTCGGCGTACACCGGGACGGCGAGGCGGAGCCAGCGGTCGGCGGTGCGGGCCAGGAGCGTCACGGTGGCGTTGCTGGCGTCGCGGGCGTCGACGCCGGCGACCTGGACGGACTGCACCTGCATCTTGCCGACGCCGTTCCAGCCGTACTGGGCGTCGGCGCCGTCGGGCAGGAAGGTCCGCAGCTGCGCCTCGCGGGCGGGCGCCGTCTTCTGGTCGAAGTTGAGGTAGACGTTGGCGAACTGGAGGGCGAAGGCGCCCGCGGCGCTGCTGGGGAACCCGGCGCTCCTCGGGGTCTTGGCCGGGGTGCCGCCGCTGGGCGTGTCGTCGGCGTTGAATCGTTCGAACGGGGCGCGGATGCCGTTGACGAGGATGACGAGGATCAGGGCCCACAGCACGGCGCGGCCGACCCAGACCCACCAGCGCCCGCCGGAGCCGCCCCAGCGGCCCCCGGTGCCCCCGCCGCGCGAACCGCCGCCGGACCGTCCGCGGCCGCGCTCGGGCAGGTCCCACGGGTCGGCGGACGACGCGAGCGCCCGGCCGGGCGCCGCGGTCTCCTCGACTACGGCGGTGTCACGGCCGCGTCCCACGGCCGACCTGCGAGCCATCCTGCCTCCGCTCGCGCCTCGCCCCCGGTCGGCGCGGTCCTGTTGCCCGGTCATGTCGGTGGCTTTTCCGAACCCACCTCGGGCCCAGGGTAACCACGGGCGTCAATTGTTCCAGCGCATCCCAGCGAAACACAGCCCCGGCACGCGGTTGCGGATAATGCAATCCACCTCAGCAGGAACGGGGAGGATTGCCAAACGGTGACGTTCTCCTACCCAGGGCTCCGAAGGGCGCGCAAGCCTAGGTAACGGACAAGCGGGACGCCTCAGAAGTGACTCGGTCACGGGATCGCGACGGTACCCGCCATTCGCCGCGCCGAAATAACCGACATGACGCCACAAAAGCGACACTGAGCACTAAAACACCCAGCTCATCCGGCACGCGGGCCGCAGGGGCATCCCGTGTCGCCAAAATCACACGGATCACGACGCCTTCCCGGCCCACGGCGGGCCGCGATGGGCCGCGACGGGCCGCGACGGGCCGCGGTCAGACGTTGAAGCGGAACTCCACGACGTCGCCGTCCTGCATGACGTAGTCCTTGCCCTCCATGCGCACCTTCCCGGCGGTGCGGGCGGCGGCCATCGAGCCCGCCGCGGTCAGGTCGCCGAAGGAGACGATCTCGGCCTTGATGAAGCCGCGCTGGAAGTCGGTGTGGATGACGCCGGCGGCCTCCGGCGCGGTGGCGCCCACGGGGATCGTCCAGGCGCGCGACTCCTTGGGCCCCGCCGTCAGGTACGTCTGGAGACCGAGGGTGGCGAACCCGATCCGGACGAGCTGCGACAGTCCGGACTCCTCCTGCCCCATCCCCTGCAGCAGTTCGAGCGCCTCGTCGTCGGGCAGCTCGATCAGCTCCGCCTCGATCTTGGCGTCCAGGAAGATCGCCTCGGCCGGGGCGACCAGGGCGCTCAGGCGCTCGCGCAGGGCCTCGTCGGTCAGCTCGCTCTCGTCCAGGTTGAAGACGTAGAGGAACGGCTTGGCGGTGAGCAGGTGCAGCTCGCGCAGCAGCTCCAGGTCGACCCCGGCCGGCCCGGCGCCCGCGAACAGCGTGACGCCGTCGTTCAGGAGCTTCTGCGCGGCGTTGACGGCGTCGACGACGGCGAGCTTGTCCTTGTCCTTCTTGGTCCGGGCCTCCTTGTCGAGGCGCGGCAGCGCCTTCTCGATCGTCTGGAGGTCGGCCAGGATCAGCTCGGTGTTGATCGTCTCGATGTCGCGGGACGGGGCGACGTCGCCGTCCACGTGCGTGACGTCCGGGTCGTCGAACGCCCGGATGACCTGGCAGATCGCGTTGGTCTCCCGGATGTTGGCGAGGAACTTGTTGCCGAGCCCCTGCCCCTCGGACGCGCCCTTGACGATGCCCGCGATGTCGACGAACTCCATCGTCGCCGGGATCACCTTCTGCGAGCCGTACAGCTCGGCCAGCACGGTCAGCCGCGGGTCGGGCACCCCGACCACGCCGACGTTGGGGTCGATGGTCGCGAACGGGTAGTTGGCGGCCAGCGCGTCGTTCTTGGTCAGCGCGTTGAAGAGCGTCGACTTGCCGACGTTGGGCAGCCCGACGATTCCGATGGAGAGGCTCACGGCCGTCAAGTTTATGGGCGTCACGGACCCCTCGGGCTGCCCGGAACCTCCGTACGGCCTCCCTCTGGTGAACACTGGGCCAAATGTCCGGTGACGCGGGGCATCCCGGCGCGTCGCGGTCGCCGAACGCGGACGCGCTGTCACGATGAGCGGATGGACCTCGCGCTGTTCGCCGGACTCCTCGTCGGCGCCGTCTTCGGCGCCGTCGCCGGGTACGCGCTCGCGACGGGCAGGCAGGGCGCGCTGATCGCGCGGGCGCGCGCGGCCGAGGAGAAGCTCGCCTACGCCGAGGAGCGGATGGCCGAGCACTTCGAGAACCTGTCGGCCAAGGCCCTGGACGCCAGCAACCAGCGGTTCCTGGAGCTGGCGGACGCGCGGCTCAAGGCGGCCGGCGTCGAGGCGGCCGGGGAGCTGCAGCGGCGCCAGCAGGCCGTCGAGCACCTGGTCGCGCCGCTCAAGGAGACGCTCGCCAAGGTGGAGGAGCAGCTCCGCGAGGTGGAGACGGGGCGCCGCGAGTCGCACGCCATGCTGGCCAAGCAGGTCGATTTCGTCCGGCAGAGCTCCGACCAGCTCCGGCGCGAGACGCAGTCGCTCGTGCGGGCGCTGCAGCGCCCGGAGGCCAGGGGGCGCTGGGGCGAGCTCCAGCTCCGCCGCGTCGTGGAGCTGGCCGGGATGACGCACCACTGTGACTTCGACGAGCAGGCCAGCGCGGTCACCGCCGACGGCGCGGTCCGTCCCGACATGGTGGTGCGGCTGGCCGGTGGCAAGAGCATCGTGGTCGACTCCAAGGTCTCGCTGGCCGCTTACCTGCAGGCGGCGGAGAGCGGCGACCCCGTGCGGCTGGACGCGCACGCGCGGCACCTGCGCGACCATGTCGACCGTCTGTCGGCCAAGTCGTACTGGCAGGCGTTCAGCCCGGCTCCGGAGTTCGTCGTGCTGTTCATCCCGGGCGAGGCGTTCCTGGCGCCCGCCCTCGACCGCGACCCCGGCCTGCTGGAGTACGCGATGAGGCGGCGCGTGCACATCGCCACGCCGACCACCCTCATCACGATGCTGCGGACGGCGTCCTACGCGTGGCAGCAGGCGGCCCTCTCCCGCAACGCCCGCGCGGTCTTCGATCTGGGCCGGGAGCTGTACGAGCGGCTGGGCACGATGGGGCAGCACGTCGACGAGCTCGGCCGCGCGCTGACCGGCGCCATCAAGTCCTACAACCGGACGGTCGGATCCCTGGAGACGCGCGTTCTGGTCAGTGCGCGCAAGCTGAACGAGCTCGGAGTGGTGGACGACGGCCTGGAAAGCCCCCATCCTGTCGAGGAGAGCCCCCGCGCTCTGTCCGCGGCCGAACTGACCGCATACGACGAACTTTTCGACGACGAGGACCATCTGCCTGATCGGGACCATTCCCGGCCTGGCCCCGCCGCGGGTGCGGCGGGTCCCGGCGGGCGCGTCCCCGAGCAGGGCGATCCGCGGAACGTCCAAGAGCGGAACGGGCCGGGGCGTGTGGGGGGTCCGCCTCCCACGGGGAAGAGGTGGCGATGAGTTCATCGACGGTACGCGACGCGCCGGGCGGCGCCTCGGCGTCCCCGGATCGTCCGGCGCGGCGCCGGCGCGGCGGTCCGTCCCGCTCGGAGTCGGCCGGCCCGGTCACGCTGACCGGCCGCGGCGGCATCGTGGTCATGTTCGCCGCCGGGGTGCTGTGCGGGCTGCTGTCGCGGTGGTTCGGCGTGCCGCTGCTCGCCGGCGCCGGGTTCGCGATCGGCTGCGCGCTCGCCGCGTTCGCGACCCGTCCCGCCGACCTGCTCACGCTCGTCGTCAGCCCGCCGCTGGTGTTCCTCGCCGCCACGCTCACGGTCGTGCTCGTCACGACGCTCGGCGAGGGCTCGCTGCTGCGCGGCGTCACGGTGGGCGTGTTCACCGCGCTCGCGGCGACCGCGCCGTGGCTGTTCTTCGGCACGCTGCTCGTGGTCGTGATCTGCCTGGCGCGCGGCGTCCTGACGAACGCCCGGGAGCTGCACGACAAGCTGGTCGGGGTCCGCCTCTTCGAGAAGGAGGAGAACGAGAACCCCGTCCGGTGGGACGAGTCCCCCGGCACGCCCAAGGAGGGCCGCCACGCCCGCAGCGACCGGCCGCCCTCCGGGGGCGCGGGTTAGACGGGCGTGATGCGCAGGTCCTTGCGGAGCTCCTTCGGCAGGGAGAACCGCATCCTCTCCTCGACGGACTCGATCTCCTCGGCCTCGCCGTAGCCGCGCTCGGCGAGCCAGGCGAGGACCTCCTGGACGAGCTCGTCCGGGACGGACGCGCCGCTCGTGACGCCCACCGTGGCGACGCCCTCAAGCCAGGCCGGGTCGATCTGCTTGGCGTAGTCGACCAGGTAGGCGGCGTCGGCGCCGTGCTCCTTGGCGACCTCGACCAGGCGGACGGAGTTGGAGGAGTTGGTCGATCCCACCACGATGACGAGCTGCGCCTGCGCCGCCATCTCCTTCACCGCGACCTGCCGGTTCTGGGTGGCGTAGCAGATGTCGTCGGAGGGCGGGTCCATCAGCTTGGGGAACCGCTCGCGGAGCTTCTCGACGGTGGCGACGGTCTCGTCGACCGACAGCGTGGTCTGCGACAGCCACGCGACCTTCTCGGGGTCGCGGACGGTCACGTTGGCGACGTCGTCCGGGCCGTCCACGAGGTGGATGTGGTCGGGGGCCTCGCCGGTGGTGCCGATGACCTCCTCGTGGCCCTCGTGGCCGATCAGCAGGATGTCGTAGTCGTCGGCGGCGAACCGGACGGCCTCCTTGTGGACCTTGGTCACCAGCGGGCACGTCGCGTCGATGGTGCGCAGGTCCAGACCACTGGCCTCCTCGTGCACGACGGGCGCCACACCGTGGGCGGAGAACACCACGATGGAGCCCTCGGGGACCTCCTCGGTCTCCTCCACGAAGATCGCGCCACGCTCCTCCAGCGTCTTCACGACGTGCACGTTGTGGACGATCTGCTTGCGGACGTAGATCGGGGCCCCGTACTTCTCCAGGGCGATCTCGACCGCTTGCACGGCCCGGTCGACGCCCGCGCAGTAACCACGCGGCTTGGCGAGCAGGACACGGCGCTGGGTGGAGGTCATGGGTCCATCGTACGAGGGGCCGGGCTGTGACCGACTCCACGGCACGCTTTGCCAGAATTCCATTCACCCCGCGTGACCAGGGTCGCACCGATGGGGCAGAGTGAGTGGGGACCGGAGACGAGGCAGGAAGAGGAACGTCCGATGAGGAAATCGCCGCGCCGCCTCAGTGAGCAGGTCCGCGAAACGGTGGGCGAGCAGGTCCGGGATCTCCCGCTGCACGCCGTCCGGCTGGCCATGTTCGGCGTCGGCCGCGCACTGCTGCTCACCGACCGGGTGACCAGGGACTACAAGGAGATCACCGAAGGCGGCGGTGTGAAGCCGGTGGCCCTGCGGCTGCGCGACGACGTCCAGCACACGGCCGGGAAGGTCGTCGGGCTGGTCTCCGAGCGCGTCCGCGGTGAGGAGCCCGAGGCCGGGCCCGCTCCCGAGCCCGCGCGCCGCACCAGGCCCGCGGCCGCCCGGAAGGCCACCGAGGAGATCTCGGTCGGCAAGCCCGGCGCCGGGGCGGCCCACAAGCCGAAGCACGCCCGCCCCGGACCGCCGCCGAAGCCCGCCAAGCCGGGCGCGCTGGGCAGGCACCACGCCAAGGCGGGGGGCGAGGCCGGTCCGGCCGCCGCGCCGGCGCCGAAGCCGGTGCCGTCCGAGCCGAAGCCGGAGCCCGCGCCGAGCCCGAAGGCCGCCGAGCCCGCCAAGCCCAAGCCGAAGGCCGCCGAGCCCGCCAAGCCGAAGCCCAAGCCGGCCGAGGCTCCGAAGGGCAAGGCCGCGGAGAAGAAGGCGGACGAGGCCGCGTTCGAGCCGAAGCCGGAGGCCAAGCCCGCCGCGCAGGCGGAGGCCGCGCACATCGCCGAGGATCTCCCGGTGCCCGACTACGACAGCGCCACGCTGCCGCAGCTGCGCGCGCGCCTTCGCGGCCTGTCCGCCGACCAGGTGAAGCTCCTGCGCGAGTACGAGCGCAAGCACGCCGGCCGTGAGGACGTCATCCGCATGTACGAGCGCCGCATCGCCAAGCTCAACGGCCTCAGCTGAGCGGTACGAGCAGGAAGGGAGCCCCCGGAGCGTCCGGGGGCTTCTTCCGTTCCGGGGGTCGTCAGGCCGCCGCCGGGGCGTCCTGGAAGGCGTGGTCGACGTCGACCCGCTCCAGCGGCGCCAGGTGCCGGCGGCGCACCGCGAGGATGCCGATCGCGACGGCGCAGCATGCGGCGCCGACGACGTAGGGCAGCTTCGCGTCGACCTCCTCCGCGAGCTTCGTCGCGATGAACGGGGCGAGGGCCCCGCCCATCCACCGGACGAAGTTGTACCCGGCGGACGCGACGGGCCGCGGGCTGTCGGAGACCTCCATGGCGGCCTCGGTGAACGCGGTGTTGTTCAGCCCGATCGGGATGCCGGACAGGACGGTGCAGGCGATGATCCCGCCGTGCCCGAGGAAGGCGAGCCCGAACTGGAACACGATCAGCAGCGCCAGCGCCAGGTACATGACCCGGACGGTCCCGATGCGCCGCTGCAGCATGGGGGCGCCGAACACCGACGCCAGCGCGACCATCACGCCCCAGCCGAAGAACACCAGGCCGATGCCGTGCGCGCTCATCCCGAGGACGAACGGGGTGAAGGCCAGGATGGTGAAGAACGCGTAGTTGTAGAACAGCGCGGTGAACGCGGTGGTGGACAGGCCGCCGTGTGCCAGGGCCCGGATGGGCGCGCTCAGCCGGGTCTTCTCGGCGGGCTTCGGCGTGGGCTTGAGCAGGGTGCCGATCAGCAGGAAGCCGACCGCCATGAGCGCGGCGGTGCCGAAGAAGGGGAACCGCCAGTTCATGTCGCCGAGCAGGGCGCCGGCTAGCGGCCCGAGCGAGATGCCGATGCCGAGCGCCGCCTCGTACAGAATGATCGCCGACTCCGCCCCGCCCGAGGCAGCGCCCACGATCACCGCAAGAGCCGTGGCGACGAACAGGGCGTTGCCGAGGCCCCAGCCCGCGCGGAAGCCGACGAGCTGCCCGACGGTCCCGGACGTCCCGGCGAGGGCGGCGAACGCCACGACGAGCGCCAGGCCGATCAGCAGCGTCCTCTTCCCGCCGATCCGGCTGGACACCCAGCCGGTGACCAGCATCGCCACCGCGGTGATCAGGAAGTAGCTGGTGAACAGCAGGGACACCTGGCTCGGCGAGGCGTCCAGGTTCTTCGCGATCGCGGGCAGGATCGGGTCGACGAGACCGATGCCCATGAAGGCGACGACCGCGGCGAAGGCGGTCGCCCACACCGACGTCGGCTGCCTGAGGATGCCGCCGCCCTTCGGGGTCGCCGAGGGCTTCGCGTGCATGAGTACCTCCGTGTGTTCAGGGTGCGCCGAAGAGCTTGTCGAGGGCGGGCAGTGCCGCGGCGACCGCCGCGCGCTCCTCGTCCGTGAGCTCCGCGAACCGCTCGGCGAGGAAGCCGATCCGGCGCTCGCGCCCGGCGGCCAGCCGGTCGCGTCCGGGCCCGGTGAGCCGGGCGGTGACGACGCGGGCGTCGGAGCCGCTCCGGCCGCGCGCGACGAGCCCGTCGCGCTCCAGCCGGTTGATCTGCGCCGTCATGGTCGGCAGCCGTACGCCGTGCTCGGCGGCCAGCTCCGTCATCCGCCGCGGCCCGTGCTCCAGGGAGCCGAGCACGGACAGCTGCTGGCTGGTGATCGGCTGGTCGGCGCTGACCTGCCGGAGCATCAGCACCACGTGGCGCAGGCGCCGGTTGAGCTGCTCGGCGAGCTCGCGTTCGGATGCGGTCACGGCGTTCTCCTCGACATTACTTAGTCAGTCTAAGTTAGCTTGACTAATCTTCAGTGGCCCGGGACGTGTCTCTTCGGTCACACCGGATTCTGCCGGTGCGGGCGACGCGGGGGCCGGTGGGGCGGGGTGCGCCGTAGGCTGCCTGCATGGCTATGGAGACCACGGCCGAATCACCGGTTCCGGTGCGCACCGTCCTGCAGGCGGTGAGCGGGTGGATCGGCAGGCTCGGCCGCATCTGGGTGGAGGGTCAGATCACCGACCTCAACGCCCGCGGCGGCACGGTCTACATGACGCTCCGCGACCCGGTGGCGAACATGTCGGTGCGGGTCGTCGGCCCGCGCGCGGTGTTCGAGGCCGCCGGGCCGGCCGTCACCGACGGCGCCCGCGTCGTCGTGCACGCCAAGCCCGACTTCTGGATCAACCGCGGGACGTTCTCGCTCAGCGTGCTGGAGATCAGGCCGGTCGGCGTCGGCGAGCTGCTGGCCCGGCTGGAGCGGCTCAAGCGCGTGCTGGCGTCCGAGGGGCTGTTCCGGCCCGAGCGCAAGCGCCCGCTGCCCTTCCTGCCCGGCCGGATCGGGCTGATCTGCGGGCGCGACTCCGACGCCGAGCACGACGTCCTGCAGAACGCGCGGCGGCGCTGGCCCGCGGTGGCGTTCCGGGTGGAGAACACCGCCGTGCAGGGCTCGTACGCGGTCGGCGAGGTGATGGAGGCGCTGCGCGCGCTGGACGCCGATCCCGAGATCGATGTGATCATCATCGCGCGCGGCGGCGGCGCGATGGAGGACCTGCTGCCGTTCTCCGACGAGGCCCTGGTCCGCGCGGTCCACGCCGCCCGCACCCCGGTCGTCAGCGCGATCGGGCACGAGCAGGACAGCCCGCTCCTGGACCTGGTCGCCGACGTCCGGGCCTCCACCCCGACCGACGCCGCGAAGAAGGCCGTGCCGGACGTGCGCGAGCAGCTCCAGCTCGTCCGGCAGCTGCGCGACCGGGGGCGGCGGTGCCTGTCCGGGGCGGTGGAGCGGGAGCTGGCGTGGCTGCGGTCGGTGCGCTCGCGGCCCGCGCTGGCCGACCCGGTGCGGGAGATCGAGCGGCAGTCCGAGCAGGTCGCGGCGCTCCGCGACCGGGGGCGGCGGTGCCTGTCGGCGGCGCTCGACCGGGCCGGGGACGAACTCGGGCACACCCGCGCCCGGCTGCTCGCCCTCTCCCCCGCCGCGACGCTGGAGCGCGGATACGCGATCGTCCAGCGGGAGGACGCGTCGGTGGTGCGGGAGTCGGCGTCGGTCAAGGACGGCGAGCGCCTGCACGTGCGGCTCGCCGACGGGCGGCTCGGCGTGAGCGTGACCGGCCGGGAATGAACCGTGCGGCGCCGCCCGGGGGACGGGCGGTCGTCCGGGGGATGAGAGGGTGGGCCGGTGGCGGACGACAAGGGGACGGCCGAGAAGCCGTCGTACGAGCAGGCGCGCGACGAGCTGGCCGAGGTCGTGAAGAGGCTGGAGGCCGGCGGCCTGACGCTGGAGGAGTCGCTCGGCCTGTGGGAGCGGGGCGAGAGGCTCGCCGCGGTCTGCGAGGAGTGGCTGGAGGGCGCCCGCGCCCGGCTGGCCGCGGCCCTCGACCGGCCGGACGACGGGGACGCCGCCGCCCCGTTCTGACGCTCAGGAGGCCGGCGTGGCCGCCGTCGCCGGTGTCGGGCCCCCGGTCTTCGCCTGCTCCTTGAGCGACCCGGCCAGGACCGCCAGCTCCGCGTAGGACGCGGTGCCGGTGACGACGAGGCTGACCCCGTTCGGAAGCGTCCGGGCGAGGGTGTTGGCCTTCTTGTCCTTGCGGTGGTACTTGGTCCAGGTGGCGCCGTTGACCTCCTGCGTCCCGACCGGCTGGCTGCTGTTGGCCATGCGCGGGACGTACTGCGACGCCTTCTCGTTGCTCTGCTCCAGCGCCGCGTACTCGTCGCTGGGCGTCACGAACCCCAGGTGCCAGGCGACCGGGTCCTTGCCGCCGGAGCCCAGGCCGTTCACGCGCGAGCTGTTGGGACGCCAGGTGGCGGGCAGCCCCTCGGGCGCGTGGACGGTGTAGGGCGCGTCGTTGCGCATCGCCCACAGCTGCGAACCGTAGTCGACCGTCGGCAGGACCTCCTTGTCGCTGCGCGGCGAGACGACGTAGACCGCCAGCACGATCAGCAGGCAGGCGCCCATCGCCATGGTGAAGCCGCCGAGGCCGGTGGTCAGCCGCTTGTACACGCCGGGGCTCACCTCGACCACGGGGCGTCCCGCGGGCGCGTCGGGCACGGCCGGGGCGGCCTCGGTGCCGGTGGCGGAGGATGGGGTCTCGTCGGTCACCCCTCCAGGATCCCCCACCCTCAGCGCTGCTCCGTACCGGGGTTGCGGATCGTGCCGACGATGACCATGATCTTGTCGGCGAGCCGGCGGGCGGCGTCCTCGTCGTCCAGCAGCGAGATCTCCGACACCGCGCCCGCCATCGCGCCCGTCAGCACCGTGACCAGGGCCTCGTCCACGCCGCCGTCGGCGGTGTGGAACAGGGCGGCGTTGCGGCGGGCCCACTTGTTCAGGCGCTGGCGCATGACCCGGTCGAACCCGGGGGGCCCGTCGCCGGAGATGAACAGCCGGGCGACGTCCCGCTCGTCCAGGCAGCCGTTGAGGTAGGCGCCCGCACCGGCGATGAACTGCCGCATCGGGTCCTTCTCGCCGGCCTCCCGGACCGCGTTGATCGCTTCGCGGGTGCGCTCCTGCTGGCGTCCCTGGAAGTCCTCGAACAGCGTCAGGTACAGGTCCGCCTTGCCGTTGAAGTGGTGGTAGAGGCTGCCCACGCTGGCGCCGGCCTTGGCGACGATGTCGGTCACCGCGGCCTGGGCGAAGCCGGACTCGCAGAAGACGTCCCTGGCGGCGGCCAGCAGGGCGCCGCGGGTGGCGGCCCCGCGATCGGAGGTCCGCGCGGGGCCGTCGGCGGGCCGCGCGCCCCCGTTCTGAGTCACCCCGCCGGACGGGACGTCGATGTCGCTGCTCATGACGCCTGAGATTACGCCCTCTCCCAGGGGGAAACGATCCCTTGTCCGTGCCGCCGTGGTTTCACGGCTCCGCACCGTGCTCGATCCGCCCGCGCCAGGACACCTGTTCGACCCCGTGCCCGGATGGCCCGCGGCCCGGCTGGTCTGGTCCAATTTGTGGCCTGCCATCCGATCCACGGAGAATCCGAGGCACCACCGACCGAAGGGGCTGCCCCGCCATGTCCGATGAGACCACCGTTTCCTCCCCCCTCGCCACCGAGCCGTCGGCGCCGGACCGCAACCTCGCGATGGAGCTGGTCCGGGTGACCGAGGCCGCCGCGATGGCCGCGGCCCGCTGGGTCGGCCGGGGGGACAAGAACGGCGCCGACGGGGCCGCCGTGAACGCGATGCGCCAGCTGATCAACACGGTGTCCATGCGGGGCGTCGTCGTGATCGGCGAGGGCGAGAAGGACAACGCGCCGATGCTGTACAACGGCGAGGAGGTCGGGGACGGCTCCGGCGCCGAGTGCGACGTCGCCGTGGACCCGGTGGACGGCACCCGGCTGACCGCGCTCGGCATGAACAACGCGATCGCGGTCCTGTCGGTGGCGCCGCGCGGGTCGATGTTCGACCCGTCGGCGGTGTTCTACATGGAGAAGCTGGTGACCGGCCCGGAGGCGGCGGGCGCCGTCGACATCGAGCGCCCGATCGCCGACAACATCCGCGCGATCGCCCGAGCCAAGGGGTCCTCGCCGCACGACGTGACGGTCTGCATCCTGGACCGGCCGCGGCACGAGGGCATCGTCAAGGAGGTCCGGGAGGCCGGGGCGCGGATCAAGTTCATCCTGGACGGCGACGTGGCCGGCGCGATCATGGCGTGCCGGCCGGGCACCGGCGTGGACCTGCTGCTCGGCATCGGCGGCACCCCGGAGGGCATCATCGCCGCGTGCGCGATCAAGGCGCTCGGCGGGGTGATCCAGGGCCGGCTGTGGCCGCAGGACGACGAGGAGCGGCGCAAGGCCACCGACGCGGGCCACGAGCTGGGCCGGGTGCTCACCACCGACGACCTGGTGACCTCCGACGACGTGTTCTTCGCCGCGACCGGCATCACCGACGGGGAACTGGTGGACGGCGTCCGCTACAGCAAGGGCACGGCGGTCACGCACTCGCTGGTCATGCGGTCGCGCAGCGGCACCATCCGGACGATCTCCAGCGAGCACCAGCTGAGCAAGCTGCGCGCCTACAGCGCGATCAACTTCGACACGGCGGTGTAGGGGGCGCGGCGCTACCGGCGGCGGCCGAGGCGGTTGCGGACGCGGCTGCGCAGCGGGAGCCGCGGAGCCCGCGCCCGCACCGAGCCGAAGATCATCGTGCCGCCCACCTCGATGGTCGGCCCCTCGGCCGCGGGGCGGGCCCGCAGGTCGCGGGTGCTGAGGATGGTGCGGCCCGTGACGTCCACGCGGACGCCCTCGGGGACCAGGAGCCGGATCCGGCCGCCGAGCACCAGCGAGTCGACCACGATGTGGCGGCGCTGCAGGACGGCCTCGCGCAGGTCCAGCTCGACCGTCCCGAACAGGGCCAGGAGCGGGAGCTTCACCGGGACGACCCAGCGCCCGTCGCGGCGGGTGCGGCCGAAGAAGACCGAGACCGGGCGGTCGTCCACGAGGATGGGCTGCGCCTCCTCGGGGCTGAGGTCGCCGGTGAGCCCCGTCAGCTCGCCCAGGGTGCGGGCGGCGTAGACGCGGGAGACGCGCTCGGAGTGCTCCTCCATGGTGAGCCGCCCGTCCGCGAGGGCCTCGCCAAGGACGGAAGCGACGCGTTCCCGGTCGGCGTCGGACGCGCGCAGGTCGCGCACGTTGGTGACCTTCTCGGTCGCCGGGCGATGGGGGACGTCCACACAGGAGAGGGTATCCCCCGGCGGGGACGGCCCCACGGGAAAACGGGTGGGGATTCGTCCCTCCTATACCTAGTGTGAGAGGTATGACCTTGCATCGTGCCCAGATCGCGGCTGCCCGCGAGGGCACCGGCACGGCGGCGATCAGCCTTCGCGGCGTCGTGAAGCGGTTCGGCGACTTCACCGCCGTGAACGGGCTCGACCTGGAGGTCCCGTCCGGGGTCTGCCTCGGGCTGCTCGGCCCGAACGGCGCCGGCAAGTCGACGACGATGAAGATGCTGACCGCGCAGGCGATCGCCGACGAGGGCACGATCCGCGTGCTCGGCTTCGACGTCCCCCGGGAGTCCAAGCGCGCGCGGGCGGCGATGGGCGTCGTCCCGCAGCAGGACAACCTCGACGAGGAGCTGACCGCGCGCGAGAACCTGGAGGTGTTCGCGCACCTGTACCGGGTGCCGCGCAGGGCGCGGCGCGCGGCGGTGGACGACGCGCTGGCGATCGCGCATCTCACCGGGCGCCAGCTGACCAGGGTGGACGACCTGTCCGGCGGCATGCGGCGCCGGCTGCTGATCGCCCGGGGGCTGGTGCACCGGCCCGCGCTCGTCCTGCTGGACGAGCCGACCGTGGGCCTCGACCCGCAGGTGCGGGCCGAGCTGTGGGGGCTGATCGACGGGCTGCGCGCCGGCGGCACGACCGTGCTGATGTCGACGCACTACATCGAGGAGGCCGAGCGCCTCGCCGACGAGTGCGCGCTGATGTCGCACGGCAGGGTCATCGCGCGGGGCACGCCGTCGGCGCTGGTCGCCGAGTACGCGGGCGAGCGGGTCGTCGAGCACTACGGGCCGCCGGACCGGCTGACGGAGGTGGAGCGGGTCGCGCGGGCGGCCGGGCTGCCGACCCGCCGCACCGGGCCGTCGGTGTCGGTGCTGAAGGCCGAGACCATCGCGCCCTCGGTGGAGGACGAGCTCGGCCCGGACGGCGTCCGCCGCGCCTCCAACCTCGAGGACGTGTTCGTGGTACTGACCGGGGAGCGCGTGGAATGACCGCCCAGGCGGAAGGGGCGCGGGCGGAGCGGGCGCCGCGGCTGCGGCGGTTCGAGACCGCCCCGGTCCGCGGGATCTGGCGGCACGAGCTGGCCCTCTACAAGCGGTACTGGAAGTCGCAGTCGTTCGCCTCGATGGTGGAGCCTACGTTCTTCCTGCTGGCCTTCGGCTACGGGTTCGGCTCGATGGTCGCGGTGATCGGCGACTACCGGTACCTGGACTTCGTGGCGACCGGCGTCGTCGGGACGGCGGCGCTGTTCACCTCGGTGTTCCCGGGGATGTTCAACGGCTACATCAGGCGCGTGTTCCAGCACACCTACGACGCGATGCTCGCCGCGCCCGTGGACGTGCACGAGCTGGTGACGGCCGAGGCGCTGTGGATCGCGGCCAAGTCGGCGGTGTACTCGTGCACCCCGCTCGTCGTGGCGCTGTTCTTCGGCCTCGACCCGTCCCCCGGGATGCTGCTGGTGCCGTTCGTGACGTTCTTCACCGCGCTCGGCTTCGGGCTGTTCGGCATGTGGACGTCCTCGGTGGTGCCGTCGATCAACTCGTTCGACTACGTGATCACCGGCGTGGTGACGCCGCTGTTCCTGATCGCCGGGACGTTCTTCCCCATCGACGCGCTGCCCGGCTGGGCGCAGAAGGTGTCGCACCTCAACCCGCTGTACCACTGCGTGCAGCTGGTCCGGGACGCGGTGTTCGGCCTGCGCCCGCTCGCCGATCTCGGGCACCTCGGCGCGCTGGTGCTCTTCGCCGCGCTGATGTGGATCATCGCGGTCCGGGGGATGCGCAAGCGCCTCATCGACTGACGCTCCCTCGCCCATTGACCTGGGGCGTACGCTGTCCCTACGCTGACGCGAATCTTCTTCACATTGCGTCCGCCTAGGGTGCGCAGCCAGAGAGGTCGGGCGCATGAGCGAGGGCACCACCGCACGGGACCGCCGGGCCCGGTTCGCCGCGTACACGGCGTTCGCCGTCCAGGGGCTCTGCTTCGCCTCGCTGGTGACGCAGGTACCGAAGATGCAGGAGGCGCACCACCTCAGCGACGCGACGCTGTCGCTGGTCCTGCTCATGGTGCCGCTGGTCGCGGGCGTCGGGAGCGTCGCCTCCGGCGCGCTGTTCCAGCGGCTCGGCAGCGGCCCGGTGCTGCGCGTCTCCCAGCCCGCCGTGGCGGTCACGATCGCCCTGATCGGCCTCACCGGCGACAACGACCTCGCCCTCTACCTGGCCGTCGCCGCCTTCGGCCTGTTCGTCGGCGCGGTGGACGCGTCGATGAACGCCCAGGCGATCGCCGTCGAGCGCCGCTACGGGATCAGCCTGATCACCGGGTTCTACGCGGTGTGGAGCATCGCGGGGATCCTCGGCGGCCTGTGGGCGTCCCTCACCAACAAGCTGGACCTGTCGCTGTTCACCGGCTTCGCCCTCGCCGCCGCCGTCGGCGTCGCCGCCTCGCTCGCCACCGGCGGCCGCCTCTACCGCCGCGTGGAGGAGGGGGACGGGCCGACCGCCGCCGAACTCAAGGCGGCCGGGCGCAGCGTCCCGTGGCGTCCGATCCTGATCGTGGGCGCCGCGATGGCCGTCGCCTACCTGGCCGACTCGGCGATCTCCAGCTACGGAGCCAAGTACCTGGACGACGAGCTGTCGGCGAGCGACTGGGTCGCCCCGCTCGGCTACGTCGCCTACCAGATCACCATGGTCGTCAGCCGCGCCGTCGCCGACCTCGCCGTCCGCCGCTCGGGCCCCGTCACGGTGGTGCGGATCGGCGGGCTGGTCGGCATCCTCGGCATGGCGGGCGTGGTCGCCGCACCCAGCGCGCCCTTCGCCATCGCCGCGTTCGCGCTCGCCGGACTCGGCCTGAGCGTGATCGCCCCGGTGTCCTTCTCCGCCGCCGGACGCGTCGACCCGACCGGCCTCGGCGTCGCCGTCTCCCGGGTCAACATCTTCAACTACGTCGGGTTCGTCCTCGGCGCCGCCGTGGTCGGGGCCATCGCCCCGCTCAGCACCGACCACGGCCTGCGCATCGCCTTCATCGTCCCGTCGGTCCTGATTCTGGTCGTCTTCGCCACCGCGAAGGGATTCGCGGTGTCCTCCCAGGGGGGCGACCCCCTGGAACCCCCGTCGCGAGCCGGGCGATCCTCACGCCACAGTGCCGGTTCCCGCGCCCGCGCGGATTCCTGACGTGTCCCTGCGGTCACCCGGCTCAACGGGCCGGGCGACCTCCAGGCGCCTAGAGCGCCTTCCAGCCACCCGACCCGCACCATGCCCACCCAGGGGGCGACCCCCTGGAACCCCCGTCGCGAGCCAGGCGATCCTCACGCCACAGTGCCGGTTCCCGCGCCCGCGCGGATTCCTGACGTGTCGCTCCGGTCACCCGGCTCGACGAGCCGGGCGACCTCCAGGCGCCTAGAGCGCCTTCCAGCCACCCGACCCGCACCATGCCCACCCAGGGGGTGCCCCGTCAGACGTCTTCGGCCAGGGCCGTGATGGCGCGTTCGCCTTCGGTCTGGGCCTCCTCGGGCGACATGTCCTTCAGGGCTTGGCTGAGCGCCACTTCGGCGGCGTCGGCCGCGGCCCGGAGCGTCACGGCGTGCTCCTGCGCCCGTTCGAGGTCGCCCAGACCGACACAGTCGAAGGCCACCTGCGCGTCATGGCCGGCCATCTTCAACTGCCGCGCGGCCTCTTCCAGACTCATGCATTCCTCCTACACCGGGGATGCTGTTCTTACCCTCCATCACCATGGGCAACCGCGTGACCCAGCAGTTGCGCGGCTTTGACCAGGCGGGGCTCCGAGAGGCCCGCGTAGCCCAGGACGAGCGCGGGGGGCGCCTCCTCGGCACGGCGCGGCGACCACATGGCGCGGGCGCCCGCGACCGACACCCCGGCTCGCGCGGCCCGCTCCACGACCTCGTCCTCGTCGCATCCGCCCGGCAGCTCCACGTAGAGGTGGATGCCCGCTGAGACGCCGTGAACCCTGGCGCCGGGCAGGTTCTCGGCGAGCGCGCCGGCGAGGGCGTCCCGCCGGGCCCGGTACCGCCTCCGCATGGTGCGCAGGTGCCGGTCGTAGCCCCCGCCGCGCAGGAACTCGGTCAGCGCGTACTGCTCCAGGACGGGCGCGCCGAGGTCGGTGTTGGTGCGGTGCTCCCGCAGGCCCTCGGCGAGGAACGACGGCGCGAGGGCCCAGCCGAGGCGCAGGGCCGGGGCGAGCGACTTGCTGACCGAGCCGAGGAGGACGACGCGGTCGGGGTCGACGCCCTGGAGGCAGCCGACGGGGTCGCGGTCGTAGCGGAACTCGGCGTCGTAGTCGTCCTCCAGGATCACCCCGTCCACGTCGCGCGCCCAGGCGATCAGCGCGGCGCGCCGCGCGGGGGACAGCACGACGCCGGTCGGGTACTGGTGCGCGGGCGTGACGAGCACGGCGCGGGCCTGGGTGCGGGCGAGCGCCGCGACGTCCACGCCCTCCTCGTCCACGGGGACGCGGACGAGGCGGACCCCGGCGGCGGCCAGCATCGGCAGCTGCCGGACGCTGGTGGGGTCCTCGACGGCGAGCGCGGTGTGACCGTCGGCGCGCAGCTGGCCCAGCAGGCCCGACAGGCCCTGCGCCACCCCGTTCATGATCACGATCCGGCCCGGGTCGGCGTGTGCGGCGCGCACCCGGCCGAGGTAGGACGCGAGCTCGGCGCGCAGGTCCGGGACGCCGGCCGGGTCGGGGTAGCCGAGCGCGTCGTGCGGCAGGGTGCGCAGCGCCGCGCGGGCGGCGGAGATCCAGCGCTCGCGGGGGAACGCCGAGAGGTCGGGCTGCCCCGGGGTCAGGTCGTACAGGAGCACCGGTTCCGCCGGGTGCTCGGCCGGCCGGGGCCGCGGGCGGGACGGCGGCGGCCCGCTCCCCTCGTCGGGACGGGCCAGCGGCGCGATGCGGGTGCCGTCGCCGCGCCGCGCGATCAGGAAGCCCTCGGCGGTGAGCTGCTCGTAGGCGGTGACGACGACACCGCGGGAGACGTCCAGGTCACGGGCCAGGTCGCGGCTCGACGGCAGCCGGGTCCCGGCGGTCAGCCGGCCGGAGCGCACCGCCGCGCGGAAGCCCGCGGCGATCTGCGCGGCCAGCCGCCCGGCGGACCGGTCGAGGGAAAGATGAAGGTCGGTCACATGACTCTCAGCGTCAAGGGGCGGTGTGGACGTCACGGAGAGGGTATTGGTCCAGATTCAGATGGATTGATTGGCTCTGTCCGGTGGACCAAGCGCGCCCTAGCGTTCGGTCCATGAACACCTCCCAGAAGCGCGGCATAGCGGGCGCCGGGGCCGCGATGTCCCTCGTCGGCACGCTGACCGCCGTCTCGGCGACCATCTCCGGCTATCCCGTCTTCGGCGGTCAGGCCGCCCGGTACGCCGCGGCCGCGCTGGTCCTGCTGGTCGTGGCCCGCCTGGCCGGAGGGCCCGCGCGCCGGCCCTCCGCACGGGACTGGCTGCTGCTGACGGCGCTGGCGGCGACCGGGCTGGTCGCGTTCAACGTCTGCATCGTGCTGGCCACCCGGGACACGAGCCCCGCCACCATCGGCACGGTGATCGCGACCGTCCCGATCGTGCTGGCGGTGGTCGGGCCGCTGCTGGACGGGCGCCGCCCCGCCCCGGCGATCATCGCGGCGGCCTGCGTGGTCGCGGCGGGGGCGGCACTCGCGAACGGGCTCGGCAGCGGGAGCGGCCGCGGGCTGCTGCTCTCGCTCGGCGCCCTCGCCGGGGAGGTGGGCTTCTCGCTGCTGGCCGTGCCGCTGCTGCCGCGCCTCGGGCCGCTGCGGGTCTCGGCCTACTCCGCCGCGCTGGCCGTCCCGATGCTCCTGGCGGCCGGCCTCGTCACGGACGGCGCGGCGCTGCTGCGCGTCCCGACGCCCGGCGAGCTGGCCGGCTTCGCCTACCTGTCGATCGTCGTCACCACGATCGCGTTCCTGCTCTGGTACGACGCCATCGGGCGGCTCGGGGCCGATCGCGCCGGGCTGTGCGCGGGCCTGATCCCGGTCAGCGCGGTGGTCACGACCGTCGCGCTCGGCATCGACCGGCCGGAGCCGGCCGATCTGGCGGGCGCCGCCCTGGTCGCCGCGGGCGTCGTGGTGGGCCTGCGCGCCCGGGTCGCCCCCCGTGGGCCCGCGCCCGCCGAGCCCGTAACCTGTGAGACGGCCCCCATCGGAATCGCGCGAGGATCTGCCTGAGATGCCTGAGTTCTCCTTCACCGACCTGCTCCCGCTCGGCCCGGACGAGACCGACTACCGGCTCCTGACCTCCGGCGGGGTCTCCACGTTCGAGGCGAACGGGCGGACGTTCCTGCAGGTCGAGCCGGAGGCTCTGCGGCTGCTCACCGAGACCGCGATGCGCGACATCGCCCACCTGCTGCGTCCGGCGCACCTGGCGCAGCTCCGCCGGATCCTGGACGACCCCGAGGCGTCCCCGAACGACCGGTTCGTCGCGCTGGACCTGCTGAAGAACGCGGGCATCGCGTCCGGCGGCGTCCTGCCGATGTGCCAGGACACCGGCACCGCGATCGTCATGGGCAAGCGGGGCCAGCACGTCCTGACGGACGGCGACGACGAGCGTCACATCTCGCGCGGGGTGTACGACGCCTACACGAAGCTGAACCTGCGCTACTCGCAGATGGCGCCGGTGACGATGTGGGACGAGAAGAACACCGGCTCCAACCTGCCCGCGCAGATCGAGCTGTACGCGACCCCCGGCGACGCCTACAAGTTCCTGTTCATGGCCAAGGGCGGCGGCAGCGCCAACAAGTCCTTCCTCTACCAGGAGACCAAGGCCGTCCTGAACCCCAAGCGGATGATGTCCTTCCTGGAGGAGAAGATCCGCTCGCTCGGCACGGCCGCGTGCCCGCCGTACCACCTGGCGATCGTCGTGGGCGGCACGTCCGCCGAGTACGCGCTGAAGACCGCCAAGTACGCCTCCGCCCACTACCTGGACGCGCTGCCGGCCGAGGGTTCGCCGCTCGGGCACGGGTTCCGCGACCTGGAGCTGGAGCTCCAGGTCTTCGAGCTCACGCAGAGGCTCGGGATCGGGGCGCAGTTCGGCGGCAAGTACTTCTGCCACGACGTGCGGGTGATCCGGCTGCCGCGGCACGGCGCGTCCTGCCCGGTCGCGATCGCGGTGTCGTGCAGCGCCGACCGGCAGGCCCTCGCCAAGATCACCGCGGAGGGCGTGTTCCTGGAGCGGCTGGAGACCGACCCCGCCCGGTACCTGCCCGACACCACCGACGAGCACCTGGACGACGACGTCGTCTCGATCGACCTGAACCGCCCGATGGCCGAGATCCGCGCGGAGCTGACCCGCTACCCGGTCAGGACGCGGCTGTCGCTCACGGGCCCGCTCGTCGTGGCCCGCGACATCGCGCACGCCAAGATCAAGGAGCGGCTGGACGCGGGCGAGCCGATGCCGGCGTACCTGCGCGACCACGCCGTCTACTACGCGGGCCCGGCCAAGACGCCCGAGGGCTACGCGTCGGGCTCGTTCGGGCCGACCACGGCCGGCCGGATGGACTCCTACGTCGAGCAGTTCCAGGCCGCGGGCGGCTCCCTCGTCATGCTGGCCAAGGGCAACCGGTCCAAGCAGGTCACCGACGCCTGCAAGGAGCACGGCGGCTTCTACCTGGGCTCGATCGGCGGCCCCGCGGCGCGGCTCGCGCAGGACTGCATCAAGAAGGTCGAGGTCCTGGAGTACCAGGAGCTCGGCATGGAGGCCGTCTGGAAGATCGAGGTCGAGGACTTCCCGGCGTTCATCGTGGTGGACGACAAGGGCGAGGACTTCTTCGCCGACACCACCGGACCCGTGCTCGGCATCGGCAGGCGCTGACGTCCGGGGGCGTCCCGCGGACCCCGCGCAGGCCCGCGGGACGGCGGTCCCCGAGGGTTTCTTGTCGGTAGGTCACAGTATTGGGCCAAAATTCGCGTTGGTGCTGAAGTCTCCCCGATGACCGGCTGGCTACTCCGGTATCTTTTCCGCCATGTCACAGTCAGAGCGCCTCGTGCTAGCGACGCGCTACCGGCTGGTCTCGGAGATCGGTCAGGGTGCCAACGGCACCGTGTGGCGGGGGCACGACGAGCTCCTCGACCGCGCCGTCGCGATCAAGGAACTGCGGCTCCCCGACAACCTCGCCGAGGACGACCGGGTGGTCTTCTACCGCCGTACCCTCCGGGAGGCGCGCGCGCCCGCGCAGCTGCGCACGCACTCCATCGTCGAGGTCTACGACGTGGTCATCGAGCAGGGCCGGCCCTGGATCGTGATGGAGATGATCGAGGCGCCCAGCCTCGAACAGCTCATCGAGCGCTCGGGGCCGCTGCCGCCCGAGCGGGTCGCGCACATCGGCCGCGCCCTGCTGGACGCCCTCAACACCGCGCACAAGGCCGGGATCGTGCACCGCGACCTGAAGCCGAGCAACGTGCTGCTTGACGGCGACCGCGTCGTCCTCACCGACTTCGGGCTCGCGTTCTCCTCGGAGTCGGCGAGCCTCACCAAGACGGGCCACTTCATGGGGTCGCCCGCGTACGTGGCGCCCGAGGTCGCCGCCGGGGAGAAGGCGACCCCGCGGTCCGACCTGTGGTCGCTCGGCGCGACGCTGTACGCGGCGCTGGAGGGCCGCCCGCCGTTCGAGCGCGAGAACGTCATGGCGACGCTGTCGGCGCTGGCCAACGAGTCGACCCCCGCCCCGCAGAACGCCGGCGTGCTCGCGCCCGTCATCACCGGGCTGCTGGAGAAGAACCCGACCCGGCGGCTCAGCCACGCCCGCGCGGTCGACCGGCTCGAACGGGCCCTGGCGGGGCCGCGCTCGGGGCGCCGCGCGCCGACCCCCCGCTACCGGCTGATGGTCGTGATCGGGCTCATCGGCGCGACCGTCGCCTCCTGCGGCATCGGCGCCACCGCCCTCATCGTCGGCATGATGCGGGAGAGCCCCGGCCCCTCCCCCACCGCCACCGCGTCCGGCCCGGCGAGCGCCACCCAGGCCGCCGCGCCGCCCGGCGCCGCGACCAGCACGCTGGTCGTCCGGGCCCGCACCGACTCCTGCAAGATCTTCGTGTCGGTGCCGGGGGCCGCGATGACCGTGCTCAGCGACGAGACGCTGAGCATGGGCGAGGCGCGCCGGTACGACCAGCCGCGCATCAACGCGGTCGTCTACGACGCGTCCGCCTGCGACGTCTGGGTGAACGGACGGCAGAAGCCCGCGGGCAAGCCGGGCGAGCGGCAGAACTACACGCTGAACAAGGAGTGATCCGCGCCTCACGCGGGAATGCGTGACCCACTGACGGGGCTGCCCTTTCAGGCGGCAGCGGACGACGGCGGCCGCCGGAGTCGAGTGGGAGGCGTTCCATGGGCGAGCAGGGGTTCCGGGTCGAGCACGACTCGATGGGCGAGGTCCGGGTGCCGGCCGCGGCCAAGTGGCGGGCCCAGACGCAGCGCGCCGTGGAGAACTTCCCGATCTCGGGCCGGACGCTGGAGGCCTCCCACATCGCCGCACTCGGCCAGATCAAGGCCGCCGCGGCGGTCGTCAACGCCGAGCTGGGAGTCCTCGACGAGGACCTCGCCCGCGCCGTCGCCGAGGCCGCCCGCGAGGTCGCCGCCGGGCGGTGGGACGACCAGTTCCCGATCGACGTGTTCCAGACCGGGTCGGGGACGTCGTCCAACATGAACGCCAACGAGGTCGTGGCGACGCTGGCGCAGGAGCGGCTCGGCCGCCCCGTCCATCCCAACGACCACGTGAACGCCTCACAGTCGTCCAACGACGTGTTCCCCTCGTCCATCCACATCGCGGCGACCGGGGCCGTCGTGAACGATCTGATCCCCGCGCTGCGGCATCTGGAGGCCGCGCTCGCCCGCAAGGCGGAGGAGTTCGCGACCGTCGTCAAGTCCGGCCGCACCCACCTGATGGACGCGACGCCGGTGACGCTCGGGCAGGAGTTCGGCGGGTACGCCGCGCAGGCCCGGCACGGCGCGGAGCGGCTGGAGGCCGTCCTGCCGCGGCTGGCGGAGCTGCCGCTCGGCGGTACCGCGGTCGGCACCGGGATCAACACCCCGGAGGGCTTCGCGGCCCGCGTCATCGCCGAGATCGCGCGGGCCACCGGGCTGCCGCTCACCGAGGCCCGCGACCACTTCGAGGCGCAGGGCGCGCGGGACGGCCTGGTGGAGGCCAGCGGCGCGCTGCGCACGGTCGCGGTGAGCCTCACCAAGATCGCCAACGATCTGCGCTGGATGGGGTCGGGGCCGCGCGCCGGGCTCGCCGAGATCCGGCTGCCCGACCTGCAGCCGGGCTCGTCGATCATGCCCGGGAAGGTGAACCCGGTGATCCCCGAGGCGGTGGCGCAGGTCGCCGCGCAGGTCATCGGGAACGACGCGGCGGTCGCGTTCGGGGGCGCGTCCGGCAGCTTCGAGCTGAACGTGATGCTGCCGATGCTGGCCCGCAACGTGCTGGAGTCGATCACCCTGCTGGCGAACGCGTCCCGGCTGCTGGCCGACCGCTGCGTGGACGGCGTCGAGGCCGACGTGGAGCGGATGCGCGAGTACGCCGAGTCCTCACCGTCGATCGTGACGCCGCTGAACCGCTACCTCGGGTACGAGGAGGCCGCGAAGGTCGCCAAGCAGGCGCTGCGGGAGCGCCGCACGATCCGCGAGGTCGTGCTGGAGCGGGGCCACGTCGAGGAGGGAAGGCTCACCGTCGAGCAGCTGGACGAGGCGCTCGACGTGCTGGGGATGACCGGCGCGGCCCGCCGCTGAGGCGGGCGGCGCCCCTCCCGGACGTCCTGCGCGTCCCAGGCGCCCCGCAGGGCGTCCGGGACGCGCCGGGCCGGATCAGTACCAGCCGACGGACTGCGAGTGCGACCACGCGCCGCACGGCGTGCCGTAGCGGTTCTTGATGTAGCCGAGCCCCCACTTGATCTGGGTGGTGGCGTTGTTCCGCCAGTCGGGACCGGCGCTGCCCATCTTGTCGCCGGGGAGGGCCTGCGGAATGCCGTACGCGCCCGAGGAGGGGTTGGCCGCGTGGACGTTCCAGTGGCTCTCCTTGTTCCACAGGTTCACCAGGCAGCCGAACTGGCCGCTGCCGCTGAACCCGTAGCTCGGCATCAGCCGCTTGGCGATCGCCTGCGCCTCGCCGGCGGGGACCGGGTCGCCGGTGGGTCCGCCGGTACCGCCTCCGCCGGTCTTCTTCTCCGGCGTCTTGGTCGGGATCGGCTTGCCCTTGGGAAGCAGCGAGGGGCCCTTCTTGCCGCCGTCCTGGCGCGTCGCGCGGGAGGCGCGGTCGAGCGCCAGCTTCTTGCGCTGCTGCTCCAGCACCTTCGGGTCGATCTTCGGCGGCGCGGCGGCGTCGGCGAGCTGCTTGGTCGGCTTGACGGTCTGCGTGCCCTCGTCGCCGGAGCCGCCGGTCAGCGCGAACGCGGCGACCGCGCCGCCGCCGAGCAGGACGGCGGCGCCCGCGGCGACCACCGCGATCCGCACGCCGTTGCGACCGCCGGAACCGTCCTTGCGGCCGCCGGAGCCGTCCTTGCGGCCGCCGGAGCCGCCCTTGCGGCCGGCGCGGCGGGGCCCGCCGGGCCCGGAGGAGATCTCGTCGCCGTGTCCGCCGGTGGAGACGCCGGTGCGCAGCGGCTCCTGGAGGGCCTGGAGCCCGAGCGTGTCCCCCGCGGGGGCGCCCGCGCGGGGGCCGGTGCCGGCCACGCGCACATCGTCCTCGTGCGGCGCCTCGGGCCCCTCCGCGGAGGGGGCGGGCGTCTGCGCCGGGTCGGCCGCGGCCATCGACGCCTGGCGGGGGTCGAAGCTCTGTCGATCGTCTCGCCTAGGGGACCCGGGACGGTCTCCGAACAAGGCGGTCCTTCCGACGGTCGCACGCGCATGGACACGCGCACGAACTGTTTCCACCCCGGTCCGGCCGCCGCCGGTCGTCCGGCGGCCTCGAACCCGGGACGGCGCCTCGCACGTCGCGCGCGTCATGAGGGGGCGCGCTCCGGGCCGGCACCGCACTGGGGGTGCTTACGGGGAGACACAATGCCCCAGCCCGAGGGCTCCTCCGCAACCAAAACGAGACGAATGCGGCCGATGGGACGATTGTCAACCCGGCCGGACCCCTGCCGAAAACCCGGACGGACCTGCGGGTCTCCACTCGCGCGGCAGAAAATGTGACCTTCGCCACATATCTACACTCCGAGGTTTAACGATCACCCTCCGTAGGAAAATGAACGGCGTTCTGAGACGCGAGGGCCCCGGCGGCCGTCACGGTCCGCCGGGGCCCTCCCGACGTCCCGGTCAGACCCCGACGTCGCCGAGCATGTCGGTCACCAGCGCCGCGATCGGCGAGCGCTCCGACCTGGTCAGCGTCACGTGCGCGAACAGCGGGTGGCCCTTCAGGCGCTCCACCACGGCCGCGACGCCGTCGTGCCTGCCGACGCGCAGGTTGTCGCGCTGCGCCACGTCGTGGGTCAGCACGACCCGCGACCCGGCGCCGATCCGCGACAGGACGGTGAGCAGCACGCCGCGCTCCAGCGACTGCGCCTCGTCCACGATCACGAACGCGTCGTGCAGCGACCGGCCCCGGATGTGCGTGAGCGGCAGGACCTCCAACATGTCACGGTCCACGACCTCGTCGACGACCTCCGGCGTCGTCACCGCCGAGAGGGTGTCGTAGACCGCCTGCGCCCACGGCGACATCTTCTCGTTCTCCGAACCCGGCAGGTAGCCGAGCTCCTGGCCGCCGACCGCGTACAGGGGGCGGAACACCACGACCTTGCGGTGCTGCCGCCGCTCCAGCACGGCCTCCAGCCCCGCGCAGAGGGCGAGCGCCGACTTGCCGGTGCCGGCCCGCCCGCCGAGCGAGACGATGCCGACCTCCTCGTCCATCAGCAGGTCCAGCGCGATCCGCTGCTCCGCGGACCGGCCGCGCAGCCCGAACACCTCACGGTCGCCGCGCACCAGCCGAACCGACTTGTCGGGCTGGACGCGGCCGAGGGCCGAACCGCGCTCCGACAGCAGCCGCAGCCCCGTGTGGCAGGGCAGGTCCCGCGCCTCCTCCAGGTCGGTGGTCCCCGCCTCGTACAGCTCCTCGACGGCCCCGGCGGTGACCTCCAGCTCGCGCATCCCGGTCCAGCCGGACTCCACGACGGCCAGCTCCGCGCGGTACTCCTCGGCGGCGAGCCCCACCGCGGACGCCTTCACCCGCATCGGCAGGTCCTTGGAGACCAGCACGACGTCGCGTCCCTCGCGGGCCAGCCACGCGGCCACCGACAGGATCCGGGTGTCGTTGTCGCCGAGCCGGAACCCGTCCGGCAGGACGCTCGGGTCGGCGTGGTTCAGCTCGACGCGGAGCGTTCCGCCCTGGTCGCCGAGCGCCCCCTCGACCGAGACGGGCTCGTCCAGCCGCCCGTGCCGCAGGCGCAGGTCGTCCAGCGTGCGCAGGGCCTGGCGGGCGAAGTAGCCGAGCTCCGGGTGGTGCCGCTTGGCCTCCAGTTCCGTGATGACGACGACGGGGAGTACGACCTCGTGCTCGGCGAACCGGGTCATCGCCCCCGGATCGGCGAGCAGGACGCTGGTGTCCAGGACGTACGTGCGCCGGTCCGGTTCCCTGCCGGGGACGGCGCCCCCGAGGTCCCCGGAGGTCTCCGGGACGGAGGCCCCGGAAGGGATCCCGGACGGGCCGGGACGGCGCGCGGAGGTTGTGGCCACTCGATCTCCCTGGATATGGGGGAACTGCCGGTGGCGCGCAGGTCCGCCCGCGCAGGGGCGGTGGTCCGCAGGGGACGGTCAGGTACCGTAGCGCCGGTGCCGCGCGGCGTAGGAGCGGATGGCCCGCAGGAAGTCGACCTTGCGGAAGTCCGGCCAATGGACTTCGCAGAAGTAGAATTCCGAGTGGGCGCTCTGCCAGAGCATGAAGCCGGAGAGACGCTGCTCCCCCGAGGTGCGGATGACCAGGTCCGGATCCGGCTGGCCGCGCGTGTAGAGATGCTCCGCGATGTGCTCCACGTCGAGGATCTCGGCGAGTTCCTCGATGCTGGTGCCACGACTCGCCTGCTCGATGAGCAGTGAGCGCACCGCATCAGCGATCTCACGCCTACCTCCATACCCAACCGCGACGTTCACAATCAGGCCGGGTGCGCTCGATGTGGCCTCTCCGGCATCTTTCAGGACGCGGGCCGTCTTATCGGGCAGCAGGTCGAGGGCGCCGACGGGCTTGACGTGCCAGCCGTCGGCGGCGAGCTTGCGGACGGTGTTCTCGATGATCGCCAGCAGCGGTTCGAGCTGGTCGGCGGGCCGGTTGAGGTTGTCGGTCGACAGCAGCCACAGCGTGACGTGCTCGACCCCCGCCTCGGCGCTCCACTGGAGCAGCTCGGAGATCTTCTGGGCGCCGCGCTGGTGCCCGGAGTTGACGTCGGCCAACCCCATCGACCTGGCCCAACGCCGGTTGCCGTCCAGGATCACGCCGACGTGCCGGGGGGTGACGTCGGTGGGCAGCTCGGCCTCGACGCGCCGCTCGTACATCCGGTAGACGGCGTCGCGGACGGCCGCGTACGGGCCGCTGCGGCGGAGGGCGGAGATGAGCCGCCCGCCCTCGGCGGGACGCCGGCGCACGCCGTCCCTCCGCGCGCCGCGCGGCATCCTGGTGCGCGGCTCTCCCGTACGCCGAACCCCCATATGGGCTTCCCTTCGAGCGACCGACCCTGGCGGAAAGTCGCTCAATTATGGCCCGACGGCGACACTTCTCCCACCGTCCCCGTGACGCCAGACTAACGCGCGGGGCGCGCCAGACGGGGCGGATGGCCTGCTCTGGCCCGGTCCGCCTCGGCCAGCAGATCGGCGAGAAATCGCGCCAGTTCGGCCGAGGTGAGGACGGCGCGGACGCCGCGCCCGCTCGCCCCCCACGCCTCGATCACGGCGCGCCGCGCGACCCGCCACCGTCCCGCCGCGGACTGCTGGCGGCCGACCCACATCGAGGACGTGCGCAGGGAGCAGCGCAGCTCGCCGGTGCTGAGCACGTCGCCGCGGTCGCGGTACCGGAAGGCGAACAGCTCGGGTTCGCGGGCGGTGTCGCCGGGGGCGGGATCGGGGAAGCGGTCGTCGGGGTCGGGCCAGCGCGCCGACTGCGGGGACCCGTCGGCGCGCGCGGCGGCGACCCGGGCGGCGAGACCGGCCAGGAAGTAGCCGCACCGCTCCCCCACCGCCCCGAACGAGTCGCCGTCGCGCCACAGTTCGAGCGTGACCTCGAACGGGGTGCCGCCGCGGTCGAGCGAGGCGATCGGGACCACCGCGAGGTCGGACCCGTCCAGGCAGCGCAGCCCCAGCATCCCGTGCACCTCCCGCCCGCGTCCGGCCCGCCTCCAGGCACAGTAGGGGAGGTCGCCACCATGATCACACCCAGTGATCATCGCGATCGGGTAATGGTTGCCGCGGGCCGGCCGGTTCAGGCCTGCGGGCCGGCGGCGCGGGCGCGCTCGACGTGCTGCAGGGCGCTGCGCAGCTCCGACAGCCACTCGTCGGTGTTCTTGCCGACGAGCCGGACGCACCAGGCGAGCGCGTCGCTGCGGCTGCGGGCGACCCCGGCGTCGACGAGCGTGTCCAGGACGCGGCGCTCGGGCTGCCGCAGCCGCGTCATGACCGGCACCGACAGGGTCGTGAACATCTCCCGCACGCCATCGCACTCCACCCCCCAGGACACCTTGCGGCCGAAGCGCTGCTCGGCCTCCCGGGCGATGGAGATCCGCCGGTCGCGGGTCTCGTCGCGGAAGCGCTGGACGTGCCCGGCGACGACGCCCGCGCGCTCGGCGCCGGACGCCTCGGCCGCGGCGGCCGGGACGGGCAGCGTGCCGACGACCGCGACCTCCTCGCGGTCGACGACGACCTCGGGCGCGCCCTCGAACCAGTCCTCGGGGAGACGTCCGGTGAACCAGCCGCGCAGCTGCTCCGCCGCTTCGCTCGTATTCATGTAATCAAAATTACAACGTAGCCCGGGCGATGCGCCAGCCCTCGCCTCGATTGACAACCACCTCCATTTGAGAGTTACTGTCATTTTATAGAAACACTCATTTGGAGGTGGCAGTCATGACGGTGGGTCACCGGCGGCGCTGGTTCGGGCTGGGCGCGCTGGCGCTGAGCATGCTGGCGCTCGGCTTCGACATGACGATCCTCAACGTGGCGCTGACCACGCTGTCGGAGGAGCTGCACGCGAGCACCAGCGCGCTGCAGTGGATCGTGGACTCCTACCTGCTGGTGTTCGGGGCGCTGCTGCTCCCGGCCGGGCTGCTCGGCGACCGGTTCGGCCGCAAGCGGCTGCTGGTGGCGGGCCTCGCGGTCTTCGGCGCCGCCTCGCTCGCCGGGGCGTTCGCGGACGGCCCCGGCGGCGTCGTCGCCGCCCGCGCGTTCATGGGGCTCGGCGCGGCGGTGGTGACGCCGCTGTCGATGTCGATGCTCCCCGCGATCTTCCCGCCCGAGGAGCGCACCCGCGCCGTCGCGGTCTGGTCGTCGGCGATGGCGCTCGGCCTGCCGCTCGGCCCGCTGCTCGGCGGCTGGCTGCTGGAGAACTTCTGGTGGGGGTCGGTCTTCCTGGTCAACGTGCCGGTCGTGCTCGTCGGCGGCGTCGCGGTGGCGCTGCTGCTGCCCGAGACGCGGGACCCGTCCGCGCCCCGGGTGGACGGGGCCGGATCGCTGCTGTCGATGGCCGGCGTCGTCGCGCTCGTGTACGGGGTCATCGAGGCCCCGGTGCGGGGCTGGGGCGACGCGGTGGTGCTGGTGTCGTTCGCGCTCGCGGCCGTCCTGCTGGCCGGGTTCGTCCTGTGGGAGCGGCGCGCCGCCGCGCCCATGATGGACATGGCGCTCTTCCGCGACCCCGGGTTCGCGTGGGCGGTGGTCGCCGCCGTCACCGCGAACCTGGTGATGGCCGGGGCGCTGTTCGTCCTGCCGCAGTACCTGGAGGCCGTCCAGGGCAACGACGTGTTCGGCACGGGCCTGCGGCTGACGCCGATGCTGCTCGGCCTGCTCGCCGGCGGGATCGTCACCGACCGGGTCGCGCACCGCGCCGGGCACAAGCCGATCCTCGTCACCGGGCTGCTCGTGCTCGCCGCCGGCTTCGGGTGGGGGGCGCTCACCACGGCGGGCGACGGCTACTCCGCCACCGTCCCGTGGCTGCTCGTCCTCGGCCTCGGCTGCGGCCTGACCATCGTCCCGGCGATGGACGCGGTCCTCGCCGCCCTGCCGGCCGCCCAGGCGGGACGCGGCTCTGGCCTCGTCCAGACGCTGCGCCAGACGGCCGGGACGCTCGGCGTCGCGGGGCTCGGCAGCCTGCTGTCGGCGCTCTACCGGGACCGCGTGCCCACCGGCGGGCTGCCGCCCGAGGCGGCGGGCGCGGCGCGCGACTCCATCGGCGGCGCCGTCGCCGCCGCCGCGCGGCTGGGCGACGCCGGCCTGCTCGCCTCGGCCCGGGGCGCCTACGTCCACGGCATGGACGCGGTGTTCGCCGCCTGCGGCGCCGCCGCGGCCGCGGCCGCCCTGCTCCTGTGGATCTTCCAGCCCGGGCGGGCGCGGGAGGGTGCGGCCCCCGCCGCCGATGCACGAGAATCGGACCATGAGCACGTCGTCCCGTGAGCACGCCATCGACCGGCTGGAGGACCGGCTCGCCCGGCTCCCGCTGCGGGAGCGCAAGAAACTGCGGACCCGCCGGACGATCCAGGACCACGCCCTCCGGCTGTTCGGCGAGCAGGGGTACGACGAGACGACCGTGGAGCAGATCGCGGCGGCGGCCGAGATCTCGCCGAGCACGTTCTTCCGCTACTTCCCCACCAAGGAGGACGTGGTCGTCACCGACGAGTACGACCCGATCATGGCGGAGGTCATGCGGGGCCAGCCGGCCGGGATGCCGCCCATCGAGGCGCTGCGGGCCACGCTCCGCGAGATGCTCCCGCTGATGTACGAGACCGACCTGGATCTGGTCAACGCCCGGCTGCGACTCACCGCTCAGGTCCCGGCGCTGCGCGCCCGCACGTTCGAGTCGCTGCGCGAGGGCACGCACGCCATGCTGACCGAGGTCGTCGGGCACCGGACCGGGCGGGAGGCCGGCGACCCGGACGTGCAGACGTTCACCTGGGCCGTCCTGGGCGTGCTCCAGGCGGCGATGTACCAGTGGGTGGACGGACGCGCGACGACCGAGGAGCTTCCCGAGATCGTCGACCGCAACTTGGAGTTCCTGGGCCGCGGCTGCCCGCTGTGAACCGGCGCCCTGCCCGGGCGGGTCAGCGCGCCGCCGCGGCGGCGATCTTGGGGCTGACGCGGACGGCGCCGCGCATGTTGCGGGTGTAGACGTTCTGGACCTGCACCACGGTGCCCGTGCGCGGAGCCGCCAGCATCTTGCCCTGGCCCAGGTAGAGGGCGATGTGCGAGATGTAGCCGGGCGCGGTCGGGTCGTTGGCCCAGATGAGCATGTCGCCCGGCTCGGCCTTGCTGTAGGGGACGACCCAGCCCGCGCGGGCCTGGTCGGCGGCGACGCGCGGGAGCCGGATGCCCGCCCTGGCGAACGCGTACTGCATCAGGCCGGAGCAGTCGTAGCCGCCCTCGGCCTCCGACTCGCCGCCCCACACGTACGGCCAGCCGAGCCGCGTGTAGGCCGCCTTGATCACGGTCCGGACCTGGCCGGCCGTCATGACCTGGCCGTTCGCCGTCGGCACGTTCGCGGACTTCGGGAAGTCGATCTCGGGGTTGACCGCGACGGCCTTGGCGCCCTTCGGCAGCGCCTTGCGCAGCTTCTTGATGAACGTCTTCGGCGCGGTCTGGGGGACGCTGACCAGCATCGCGTTGCCGGTCGGCAGCCCGAGGGCCTGCGCGGTGGCGTGCGAGACGACCGCGTCGACGTCGCTGACGCCCATCGTCGCGTACGCGCCCACCCGCAGCTGCGACTGGTGCTGCTTCCCTCCGACGGGCACCTGGCTGCCGAGTTCGACGCCGCCGTCGCTGCCCATCGTGAACGAGATGGCGACGTCGCCGGAGGCCACGTTGCGCCAGAGCGCGTCCGACTTGGCGGTCGGCTTCGGCGTGTAGTTGCGGAACGTGGACGGGTCGACGCCCATCAGCCCGACGCGCTTGCCCGCGACCATGCCCTGCACGGCGTCGACGACCTCGACGCCCTTCACGCCCTTGGCCTCGCGGACCTTCTGGACGAACCCGGCCGGAAGCGTGGTCGGCGCCGCCACGAGGACGTGCGGGGTGAGCCGCTTGCCGAGCGGCGCGACCGCCGTGGGCGACAGGCCGGTGCTGCCGGACGCGGCCACGAACCTGGCCCGCTGCTCGCCGGGCGGCGCCTTCGCGGGGCCGTCGTCGCGCGCGACGAGGACGGCGGTGTTGGCGGCGAGCGTCGTCAGCACGGAGACGCCGATGATCGTCGGTAGCATCCGGCGGTTCGGCTTGCCCACTGCCACGCTCCCTCGATGGTCGCCCTGCGCCGGCTCCTGACCGGGCACCGGACACGACTATGACTCACATCGTCGGCCATCGTCCAGATACCCGGGGCGCCCTGTGACACCCTCGTCCGCTCCACCCCGTTGGGTCAGGAGCGTCCCTGTTACTCAGTAGTAACAGCCCGGACATCTGAGATCAAGGTCACGCTGCCACAAAGTGGATCGTCAGTCCAATTGCCCACGTAGTTCGCGGTTCAGCTCGGCCTGGGTCGTGACGGGCAGCCGGCAGACGAACCCACGGCAGACGTACGCGGCGGGCTCCCCCTCCACCAGGCCCCGCCCCTCCAGCAGCGGCACGCCCTCGGCGTCCGGCGGGCCGGCGCTCACCACCGCGCCCGGGGCGACCGCCATGAGGGCCGTCCGGTGCAGCGCGCGGGTGCGCTCGTCGTCCGGATCGCCGATCACCGCGATCTCGACCGGGCCCGCCGCGCGGGCCTCGGCCACCGCGAGGCCCCAGCCCGCGAACCGCGCGTGCTTGCCGGCGAGCGCCGCGGCGGGGGCCAGCGCGTCCTCCGCCGCCTGCCGGTGCCAGTCGGACCCCGTCAGCGCGGCGAACGACAGCAGCGCCCCCGCCGCCGCGAACTGCCCCGACGGCGTCGCGTTGTCGGTCGGGTCCTGCGGGCGCCGGAAGAGGCGCTCGGCGTCGTCGGCCGTGTCGTAGAAGCCGCCCTCCCCGTCGCCGAACCGTTCGAGGACGGTGTTCAGCAACTCGCCCGCCAGCCGCACCTGGCGCGGGTCGCCGGTGACCGCGTGCAGGACGAGCAGCCCCTCGGCCACGTCGGCGTAGTCCTCCAGGACACCGGCGTTCGCGCCGGCCGTCCCGTCCTTGGACGTGCGCGCCAGCCGGCCGTCCCGCAGATGGACCTCCTCCAGCAGCCGCGCGACCTCCTCGGCCGCCCGGACCAGATCCGGCCGGTCGAACAGCGCGCCGCACTCGGCCAGCGCCGCGACGGCGAGCCCGTTCCACGCCGCCACCACCTTGTCGTCCCGCGCCGGCGGGACCCGCTGCGCGCGGGCCCCCAGCAGGGCGGTGCGCACACGCTCGTACCGCTCGGCGTCATCGGGGTCGCTCAGAAGCTGGAGGACGGAGGCGCCCTGCTCGAACGTCCCCGTCACCTCGAACAGCGCCTCCGCGAACGCGCCGTCCTCCTCCCCGAGCACCTCGCGCAGCTGCTCGGGCGTCCACACGTAATACCTGCCCTCTACGCCCTCACTGTCGGCGTCCAGCGCAGAGGCGAGACCGTTCTGGTCGGTGCGCAGGTCACGCAGCATCCAGTCGCACGTCTCCAGCGCGATACGGCGCGCGAACGGCGAACCCGTCAGCCGCCACCAGTGCGCGTAAACGCGGGCCAGCAGAGCGTTGTCGTAGAGCATCTTCTCGAAGTGCGGGACGATCCACCGCTCGTCCACCGAGTACCGCGCGAACCCGCCGCCGAGCTGGTCGTACATTCCGCCGCGGGCCATCGCCTCCAGCGTGCGGGACGCCATCTCCAGCGACTCCCCGTCACCCGTGCGAGCGTGGTGGCGCAGCAGGAACTCCAGCGCCATCGACGGCGGGAACTTGGGGGCGCCGCCGAACCCGCCGCGCACCTTGTCGTAGGAGCCCGCGAGCACCTTCACCGCGTGCGCGAGCACCTCGTCGCCGGGCGCCTCCGCCCCCGCGAGGCCGGACCCGCGCGAGGTCAGGGCCTCGACGACCTGCTGCCCCTGCTGGGCGACGTCGTCGCGCTGCTCCGTCCACGCCTTGTGGACGGCCTGCAGCAGCGCGCGGAACTGCGCCCGCGGGAAATAGGTCCCGCAGTAGAACGGATGCCCCTCCGGCGTCATGAACACCGTCATCGGCCAGCCGCCCTGGCCCGTCATGGCCTGGGTCGCCTCCATGTAGACGGCGTCGATGTCCGGGCGCTCCTCCCGGTCGACCTTGATGTTCACGAACAGCTCGTTCATGGCCCCCGCCGTCTCGCCGTCCTCGAAGGACTCGTGCGCCATCACGTGGCACCAGTGGCAGGCGGCGTATCCGACGGAGAGCAGGACGGGGACGTCGCGCCGCCGCGCCTCGGCGAACGCCTCCCCGGTCCACTCCCACCACTCCACCGGGTTGCCGGCGTGCTGGAGCAGGTACGGGCTGGTCGCGTCCTTGAGCCGGTTCATGCCCCCGATCCTGCCCGATCCGGCCGCCGCCTCACTCCCCCCGCGCCCGCGCGGCGAGACCGGCCAGGGCCGACTCGATGGCGCGGTGGAAGGTGGGATACGCGTAGATCATCTCGCGGAGGGCGGCGGTGGGGGTCTCGGTGTGGACGGCCACGGCCAGGAAGCCGAGCACCTCCCCGCCGGACGGACCGGCGGCGGTGGCGCCGACCAGGGTCCCCCACTCGACGTCCTCGACGAGCTTGACGAAGCCGTCGTTGCCGGCCTTGTGGATCCAGCCGCGGGTCGACTCGGGGATCGGCGCGACGGCCGTGCGGACCGGGAGGTTCTGGTCACGGGCCTGGGCCTCGGTCAGCCCCACGGACGCGATCTCGGGGTCGGTGAAGGTGACGCGCGGCACCGCGCGGTAGGCGGCGGGCGGCCCCTCCTCGCCGAGGACGTCCCGGACGGCGACGGCCGACTGGTACATGGAGACGTGCGTGAACGCGCCCATGCCGGTGATGTCGCCGATCGCCCACACGCCGTCGGCGGCGCGCAGGTGGCCGTCCACGGAGATCCGGCGGGCGTTCTCGTCGAGGCCGACGGCGCCGAGGCCGAGGCCCCGGAGGTTGGGACGGCGGCCGGTCGCGACGAGGAGGCGGTCGGCGACGAGCGTCTCGCCTCCGAGCCGCATCGTGAACTCGGCCCCGTCGTGGGTGACGCCGGTGACGTTCACGCCGGTGCGCACGCCGATGCCCTCGCGCTCGAACACCTCGCGCAGCAGCGCGCCGGCCTCCGGCTCGTCGTTGACGAGCAGGCGGTCGGCCGCCTCGACGACGGTGACGCGGCTGCCGAAGCGGGAGAAGACCTGCGCCATCTCGACGCCGACCACCCCGCCGCCGAGGACGAGGAGCGACTCGGGGGCCTCCATGGCCTGGACGGCTTCGCGGTTCGTCCAGTACGGAGTGTCGGCGAGGCCGTCGATGGGCGGAGCCGTGGGCGAGGTGCCCGTGTTGAGCACGATGCCGCGCCGGGCGCTGAAGACCTGACCGTCCACGGTCACCTCGCGGGGGCCGGTGATGCGGCCCCGTCCGCGCACCAGCCGCACGCCCTTGCCGGTGAGGCGGTCGGCGGCGGCCCTGTCGTCCCACCCGTCGGTCGCCTCGTCGCGGATCCGGGCGGCCACCACCCCCCAGTCGGGCACGGCGGACGCCTCGCCCGCCATCCCGGGGACGCGGCCGGCCTCGGCGAGCAGCCCGGCGGCGCGCACCATCATCTTGGTGGGGACGCAGGCGTAGTAGGGGCACTCCCCGCCGACCAGCCGCGACTCCACCCCGACGACCGACAGGCCGGCCTCGGCGAGCCTTCCCGCGGCGTCCTCTCCCCCGGGCCCGAGACCGATCACCACGACATCGACTTCGTCAGCCATGCCCTGGGTCCTGCCCACCTGCCCTCAGGTCAGACGGCGCGACGGCAGCGGGATCCGGTCCAGATCGTGGACGAGGGTGATGTCGCCGCCGAACGCGGCGGACGCCTCGTCCGCGAAGCGGTGCTCGTCGGCGGCGGGATAGCGCTCGGAGAAGTGGGTGAGGACGAGCCGCCGCACGCCCGCCTCCGCGGCCACCGCGCCCGCCTGGGCGGCGGTGAGGTGCCCGTACTCGGCGGCCAGGGCGGCGTCCTCGCCCAGGAAGGTGGACTCGATGACGAGCATGTCCACCCCCGCGGCCAGTTCGCGGACGCCGTCGCAGAGCCGGGTGTCCATGACGAACGCGAGCTTCTGCCCGGGACGGGTCACGCTGCACTCGGCCAGCGAGACGGTGCGTCCGGCGGGCGTCAGGACCTGGCCGTCCTCCTGGAGGCGGCGGATCAGCGGCCCTTGGACGCCGCGGGCGGCGAGCTCGTCCGGCAGCATCGTCACGCCGTCCGGTTCCTCCAGCCGGTACCCGTACGCCTCCACGGGATGGGACAGCCGCCGCGCGACCAGGCTGAACGGGGCGTCTCCGGTGTAGAGCGCCATCCGCTCGCCGGACACGGGCCGCTCGCGGACGACGTCGGTGTCGCGGAACGCGGCCGCGTGCCGCAGCCGCTCCCAGTAGGCCCGGCCGCTCGCCGGGAACGCCGCGTCCACGGGGTGCGCGACGCCGTCGCGGGCGATGCGCTGGACGATCCCCGGCACGCCGAGGCAGTGGTCGCCGTGGAAGTGCGTCACGCAGATCCAGGTCACGTCGTTCGCGGAGAGCCCCGCGTGCGTCATCTGCCGCTGCGTCCCCTCCCCCGGGTCGAACAGGACGCCGTGCCCGTCCCAGCGCAGCAGGTAGCCGTTGTGGTTGCGGGACCTGGTGGGCACCGCGCTGGCGGAGCCGAGGACGGTGAGATCGCGAACGGACATCCCCCCATGGTGCCGGTCGCAGGGCCGTGCAAGCGCTTGGTTATTCTGTGCGCGATGCAGACGACCTTGGGAGGGCCCGTTGGCCGGTAGCAAGCGCGACAAGATCAAGATGACGCCGGAGGAGGTGGCGGACTACCTGGCCGCCAACTTCAAGGTGCAGGTCGCGACCGTCGGCAAGGACGGCGAGCCCCACCTGGTGACGATGTTCTACACGCTGTACGAGGGCAAGATCGCCTTCACCACGTACAAGTCCTCGCAGAAGGTGATCAATCTGCGCCGGGACCCGACCATGACGTGCCTCGTCGAGGACGGCGTCGAGTACAACGAGCTGCGCGGCGTCGCCCTGTACGGGCGCGGCCTGGTCATCGAGGACCCCGAGCCGCGCTCCAAGGTCGGCATGGTCGTCGGCTCGCGCATGGCGGGCCTGCCCGTCCCGGAGATGGGCGAGCCGGTCGACCCGGTGATCGCCGAGGGCATCGAGCAGGCGCTGGCCAAGCGCGTCCTCATCGTCATGGAGCCCGACCGGGTCGTCAGCTGGGACCACGGCAAGGTGTAGGCCCCGCACCGGGCCGGGCGGGTCAGGCCGGGCGGGTCAGCTCCCTGGCGCGGTCCAGGGCGGCGCGCTCGGCCGCGCCGTCGCCGCGGAGGCGGGCGGCGTCGGCGATGTGGACGAACATCGCGGCCTGCCCGCCGACCTCGTCCAGCCCGCGCAGGATCTCCAGGGCCTGGCCGAAGAAGTTGACGGCCGCGACGGGACGGCGCGCGCGCAGGTAGGCCTCGCCGAGGCTCTCCAGCGCGCGGGCCCGGCACGGCTCGTCCGGCTCCGGCAGGGCGGCGAACTCGTCCGGCAGCGGGCCGAGCAGCCCGATCGCCCGGTCGAGGTCGCCGCCGCCGATCAGCGCCCGGGCGAGGTCGTGGCGCGCCACCAGCACCGCGTGGGGGTCGCCGCCCCGCTCGGCGAGGCGCAGGGCCTCCCCCAGCGTCTCGGCCGCCTCCGCCCAGCGCTCCCGCTCCAGCAGGGCCAGCCCCTCCGCCTCCACCTCACCGGTGGCCGCGCCGGCGAGATGCCGGTCGAGGGCGTGGCGGACCGCCGCGGGCGGGAGATCGCGGTCGGCGTCGTCGGAGTTCGCGCGCACGTCGAGGGTCCTCCCCGGACGCGGCGGCCTCCAACCGGGAGGGCCCGGCGGGGGTCAGGCGTCGTCGTCGGAGGGCTTGGCCGCCGTGCCGGCCTTGGCCGCCTTGGCCGCCTCGGCGCGCTCCCACTCCTGCTGCCTCAGGTCCGCCTCGCGGGGCGCCTGGATCTTCTTCATCTGCTTGCCCATCGACCGGATCAGGAAGACCGTCGCGGCCAGCAGGAGGAGGAACACCACGAAGCCGAGGACGCCGGGGCTGACCGTGTCGTCGTTCAGCGGCATGGCGTAGACGGCAGGCATCACAGACACACCTTCTCCCGGATGCCGGCGAACAGGTCGTCCTCCGGCAGTTCCGTGTCGACCAGGGACCTGGCCAAATGGTAGTCCTCGGTCGGCCATGCCTCGCGCTGGACGTCCAGCGGGACGACGAACCAGAACCCGTTCGGGTCGATCTGGGTGGCGTGGGCGAGCAGGGCCTGGTCCCTGGTCTCGAAGTGGTCGGCGCAGGGGACCCGGGTGGTGACCTCCCACTTCGCGCGCGCGTCGCCCTCCTCCTCGAAGCGCTTCAGCCAGTCGCCGTAGGGCGACTCCAGGCCGGCCTTCTCCATGGCGGAGTGCAGGGCGAGGATGCGCTCCTTGCTGAACGTCATGTGGTAGTAGAGCTTCAGCGGCTGCCAGGGGTCGCCCGTGCCCGGGTAGCGCTCAGGGTCGCCCGCGGCCTCGAACGCCTCCACCGACACCTCGTGGCACTTCACGTGGTCGGGGTGGGGGTAGCCGCCCTTCTCGTCGTAGGTGAGCATCACGTGCGGGCGGAACTCGCGGACCGCGCGCACCAGCGGCTCGGTCGCGGTCTCCAGCGGCTCCAGCGCGAAGCAGCCCTCCGGCAGCGGCGGCAGCGGGTCGCCCTCGGGGAAGCCGGAGTCGACGAACCCGAGCCAGCGCTGGCCGACGCCGAGGATCTCGCGGGCCCGTGCCATCTCCGCCTCGCGGACCTTGCCTATGTCGGCCTTGACCTCGGGGCGGTCCATCGCGGGGTTCAGGATGTCGCCGCGCTCGCCGCCGGTGCAGGTGACGACGAGGACCTCGACGCCGTCGGCCACGTAGCGCGCCATCGTGGCCGCGCCCTTGCTGGATTCGTCGTCGGGGTGCGCGTGCACCGCCATGAGACGCAGGGGCTCGTCGCCGCCGCACGGCCGTTCGAGCGCCGCGCCGTCGAAGACGCCGGACGTACCGTCGATGACCTCGGACACTTGGGGGTCTCCCTCTCCGGACTGTTGAGCGGACCCCGGTTCGAGGCACGCGCCATGACAGACGAGAATGAATTGTCCCTGACAACACCAGAACCCCGCACGAGGATTCCCGCCATGACGACGAGCACGTCGAAAGCAGCGGCTCCGGCCGAGTCCCGGCGGAGCCGTCTCGGCCTGGTGGCCGTCGGCCTCCTCGCGGCGGTGATGGCGGCCGGCTTCGGCATCCTCGCCGCGCACACGGGGCAGACGCCCGGGATCGTCCCGCAGACCGTCACCTACGACATCACCGACACGTCGGTCGAGATCAACTACACGGTGGCCAAGGGGAAGGGCGACGACGTGCGCTGCACGGTGGACGCCTACGACACCGACTTCGCGGTGCTCGCCCAGAAGGAGGTCTCCGTCCCTCCCGGAACGTCCAGCGTGAAGGGGGCGGAGACGCTGCAGACGCCCCGCCGGGCCACCGGGGCCAGGATCCGCGACTGCCGCAAGGTCTGACGGCCCCGTCCCGGGGACGCCGCCACCGGCCGACCGATACGCCCGGTGAGTGACGAGACACGGTTTGGCGGATTGCGGACGCCGTGTTCAGGGAACCTTTACCCGCACACACCGGATAGGCTAGAGGTTTCACCCAGCCGCACTTCATGTCGATGTGACGCCCGCCCGCGGGGGCGGGTGAGATCGCACCATGTGGATGAGGAGTACCCGTGACCGAGACCCGCGCTGACAACGTCACCTGGCTCACCCAGGAGGCGTACGACCGGCTCAAGGCTGAGCTGGACCACCTGTCGGGCCCGGGCCGCATCGAGATCGCTCAGAAGATCGAGGCGGCGCGGGAGGAGGGCGACCTGCGCGAGAACGGCGGCTACCACGCGGCCAAGGAGGAGCAGGGCAAGATCGAGGGCCGGATCCTCCAGCTCCAGGGCATCCTGGAGAACGCACGCGTCGGCGAGGCCCCGCGCACGGAGGGCGTCGTCGGGCCCGGCATGACCGTCACGGTCTCGTTCGAGGGCGACGACGAGGAGGTGACGTTCCTGCTCGCCTCCCGCGAGGAGGTCGGCGCCCCCATCGACGTCTACTCCCCGAAGTCGCCGCTCGGTGCGGCCATCGACGGCAAGAAGGTCGGCGAGAAGGCCACCTACAACCTCCCCAACGGCCGCTCGATGACCGTTGAGGTACTCGACGCCACCCCCTACGGCGGCGCGTAGCCGCCGCTTCGACACTGCGGAGGTGAAGACCGCCGGGCGGACACCGCCCGGCGGTCGTTGCTTGTGCGCCCCTACCTGAGCGGACGCCCGCGGGGCGGTCCGTCCCCGGCGGGGCCGGACACCGCGCGGACGAGCGGGAGCGTGCGGTACGGGATCTGGTTGGCGAGGGAGATCACCGAGGAGGCGCGCTCCACGCCGGCGACGTCCACGATGACGTCGATCACGCGCTGGAGGTCGGTGTTGCTGCGGGCGACGATGCGGCACAGCATGTCGCCGGGGCCGGTGATGGTGTGGGCCTCGATCACCTCGGGCACCTGGGCGAGCCGGGCCGCCACCGGATCGTGGCCGCCCGCCTGCCGCAGCTGCAGCGTGACGAAGGCCGTCACCCCGTAGCCGAGCGCGGCCGGGTCGATCTCCGGGCCGTGGCCGGCGATGACGCCGTCCCGCGCGAGCCGGTCCAGCCGCGCCTGCACGGTGCCGCGGGCCACCCCGAGCCGCCGGGACGCCTCCAGGACGCCGACCCGGGGTTCGGCGGCGAACAGCTCGATCAGCCGGCCGTCCAGTTCGTCGATCGGCACGGCACCCTCCTGTGGTCGTGGTCACCATGTACAGAGCGACCGGTCGGATCGTAGGTGCACTGTACAGATTGACCAGTACTTCAAGCCGCTCTTGCGCACCTTGCAGGCACATGTCGAGATTGGGTGGCATGGATGAGTTTCCGGTCAAGGGTATGGACGCCGTCGTCTTCGCCGTCGGCAACGCCAAACAGGCCGCCCACTACTACTCGACCGCGTTCGGGATGCGCAGGGTCGCCTACCGGGGCCCGGAGAACGGCAGCCCGGACGAGGCGGTGCACGTGCTGGAGTCGGGCGGCGCCCGGTTCGTGTTCCGCGGCCCGGTGAAGGCGGGCACCGAGATCGGGCGGCACATCGCCGAGCACGGCGACGGCGTGGTGGACCTCGCGATCGAGGTGCCCGACGTCGAGCACGCCTACCGGCACGCGCTCGCGAAGGGCGCCACCGGGCTGGAGGAGCCGCACGTCCTGGAGGACGGGTACGGCAAGGTGACGGTCGCGGCGATCGCCACCTACGGCGACACCCGGCACACGCTGGTCGACCGCTCCAACTACACCGGCCCCTACCTGCCGGGGTTCGAGCCCGCCGAGCCCATGGTGGAGCCGGTGGGCAAGCGGTTCTTCCAGGCCATCGACCACTGCGTGGGCAACGTCGAGCGCATGGACGAATGGGCTGACTTCTATCACCGTGTCATGGGCTTCACCGACATGGCGGAGTTCGTCGGCGACGACATCGCGACCGAGTACTCGGCGCTGATGTCCAAGGTCGTCGCGGACGGCACCCGCAAGGTGAAGTTCCCCCTGAACGAGCCCGCGGAGAGCAAGCGCAAGTCGCAGATCGACGAGTACCTGGAGTTCTACGGCGGGCCGGGCGTCCAGCACATCGCGCTCGCCACGAACGACATCCTGGCGTCGGTCGACCGGATGCGCGCCGCGGGCGTGGAGTTCCTGGAGAGCCCCGACTCCTACTACGAGGACCCCGAACTGCGCGAGCGCATCGGCCAGGTGCGGGTCCCGATCGAGGAGCTGCAGAAGCGCCGGATCCTGGTCGACCGGGACGAGGACGGCTACCTGCTGCAGATCTTCACCAAGCCCGTCCAGGACCGTCCGACCGTGTTCTTCGAACTGATCGAGCGGCACGGCTCGCTCGGCTTCGGCAAGGGCAACTTCAAGGCCCTGTTCGAGGCGATCGAGCGGGAGCAGGAGCGCCGCGGCAACCTGTGACACCGCGACACCTGTGACACCGCGACATCCGTGACACCGCGGCGAGCCTCGACGCCGCGGTGTCACGGACTCGGGGGACCCGGCCCCGGACGCGCACGCGTCCGGGGTCGGTCGTCGCCCGGGCGACCGCGCGCCGCCCGCACCGGGCACACTGTGGGGCCATGAGCGAACCACCCCAGGACACCCCCAAGCCGGACAGCGGCTGGCAGCCGCCGGACCGGCCGCCGGGCGAGGCCCCCGCCACGCCCGAACGCCCGCCGCCGTACCAGGGCTCCTACGGCGGGCCTCCGCCCCAGGCCGTCCCCGCCGCCGGCTACGGCCACCCCGGCGCTCCGCCGCCGCAGGCGCCGCCCGTCCCGGGCTACGGTCCTCCCGGCCACCACCACCCCGGCCGGCACGGCCCGCAGGACGTGTTCGCCGGACGGGGCGCGCGGCTCGGCGCCGGAATCCTCGACAGCTTCGTCGTCGGCCTCGCGGCGACACCGGCGGTCCTGTTCTCGATCCGCTGGGACCGGATCCAGGACATGGTCGAGTCCGGGGAGCCGATGACCAACCCGCTGGACCTCTACAACATCCCGCGCCTCGTCACCGGGTACGCGATCGCGTTCCTGCTGGGCTTCGTGTACTTCACCGTCCTGCACGCCCGGTGGGGCCAGACGCTCGGCAAGAAGGCGTTCGGCATCCGGCTGGTGCGGGCGGCCGACCTGTCCGCGGTGAGCTGGGGGCAGGCGCTCGGCAGGCAGGCCTTCGTCTACGCCATCAGCGTGACGACGGGCGCGCTGAACCTGGTCACGCCCGCCGCGGGGATACTCGGGCTCGTCGGCCTGCTCGACAACGCCTGGATCCTGTGGGACGAGAAGCGCCAGGCCCTGCACGACAAGGTGGCCGGGACGGTGGTGGTGAAGGCGACGCCGTGGACGCCGAACCCCTACGCCCGCGAGCGGTCCGGGTCCTGAACGGCTCCGGCAACGGCCGGGCCATGCGGGGGTAAACATTCCGGCTCCACCCGGGCGCGGCAGGGTTGGCCCGCGGTGACGCGGCGACCCTCACGGCATGACGCAACCGCCGCACGACCCCGCGTCCGGGCGAGAGCCGGACGACGACCGGCCGCACGAGGAGCAGGAGCGCCCCCACCGGCCGGGCCCCTACGGCGGCCCCCCGTACGGCGGCCCGCAGCCGTACGGGGAACAGCCGCAGGGGCAGCAGCCCCCGTACGGCGAACAACCTCCCTACGGCGAGCAACCCCGATACGGCGAGCAACCTCCGTCCGGCGAACAGCCTCCGTACGGCCAGCAACCCCGGCACGGCGAACAGCCGCCGTATGGCGAACAACCTCCGTACGGCGAACAGCCCCGGTACGGCGAGCAGCCTCCGCGTGAAGGCCAGCAGCCGCCCGGTGGTGGGGAGCAGTACGGCCGGCAGGCCTACGAGGAACAGCAGCCCTATGGAGAGCAGCAGTGGGGCGGGCAGCAATGGGGGCAGCAGCCCCCCGGCGGGCAACAGCCCTACGGCCAGCAGCCGTACGGTGAGCAGGGGCAGTGGCAGCAGCAGCCGTACGGGGCCCAGCCGGGGTACGGGCAGCAGCAGCCGGGCTACGGGGCGGGCGGGTACGCGCACCCCTCCGGGGAGCTGGCGAGCCGCTGGGCGCGGCTGGGCGGGGGCATCGTCGACCTCGTCATCATCGGCATCGTGACGGGCCTGATCTCGATCCCGTTCGTCAACTGGAACAACGTCGTGAACCCGGAGCCGGGCACCTCCATGTACGACGGCGCCCGGGTGGGGACGAACGCGATCAGCGTCGTGCTGGCGTTCTTCTACTTCTGGCTGATGCACGCCAAGTGGGGCCAGACGCTCGGCAAGATGCTGGTGCGGACGCGGGTCGTCCGGGCCGACGACGGGCAGGCGATCACGACCGGCCAGGCTGCGGGGCGCTCCGCGTTCTACAGCGTGCTCGGGGGCATCTGCGGATGCATCGGCCTCATCGACGTCGCGTGGATCCTCTGGGACCAGCGCAAGCAGGCGCTGCACTGCAAGGTGGCGCAGACGGTCGTCGTCAAGGCCGACCCGTACCGGCCCAATCCCTACGCCCATCGCTGAGATCGCCCGCGCCGGCGGGCCTTCCGGAGCCGTTCGAGTTGCCGGGCGGGGCCTCGTCCGGGCAGGCTGGACGGCGTGCATATGGCCGGAAACTCCCCCAGCCCCCGTCGTAACGGCTCAAGGGCCGTCCGCGGCGTCGCGTTCCGCGGCGTCCCGGGGCTGGCCGCCCTCGCCGTCGCGGGGTCGCTGACCGCAGCCTGTCAGACCCCGTTCGACGACCCGGGCGCTTCCGGCCCGCCCAAGGGGCCGGTGGTGAACGGCCCGGCGGGCCCGACGACCGCGGGCGACGACTACGTGCCGGGCAACGGCAACGGCGGCTACGACGTCCAGCACTACGGGCTGAAGCTCACCATCACGCCGGACGGCCCGAAGCAGCTCGACGGCGTCGCGACGATCACCGCGAAGGCGACGGCGCGGCTCGCCCGGTTCAACCTCGACCTGACCGGCCTGGACGTGTCCTCCATCAAGGTGGACGGCGCGGCCGCGCGGCAGCAGCGCGGCGGCGGCGAGCTGGAGGTGACGCCCGCCAAGCCCCTGGAGAAGGGCAGCACCTTCACCACCGTGATCGCCTACTCGGGGACGCCGCGCCCGGTGTCGGACCCGGTGCTCGGCCGGTACGGCTGGATCCGCACGTCCGACGGCGTGTTCGTGGCGTGCCAGCCGAGCGGTGCGCACACCTGGTTCCCGAGCAACGACCATCCGAGCGACAAGGCCACCTTCGACTTCGAGATCACGGTCCCGCAGGGGCTGACGGCGATCGCCAACGGCGAGCCGGACTCGCCGCCGCAGGACTCCGGCGGCGCGACGCCCGGAACGCCGCCCGGCCTGCCCGGCGGGCCGCCCACCGACACCCCGCCCACTGAGCCGACCGACGGCCCGACGGACGGCCCGGGGGTCGTGCCGGTCGCCCACCGCGCCGGGGCGGGCGCCACGACGACCTCGAAGTGGCGGGTCAAGGACCCGATGGCCACCTACCTGGCGACCGTCGACGTCGGCCGGTTCGCGGTGCGGACGGGCCGGACGGCCGGCGGCGTCCCCAACATCACCGCCGTGGACGCGAGCACCTCCGGCGTGAACATCGACCAGTTCCACCAGCTGAACGGCCGGGTCATCGACGAGTGGTCGAAGCTGTTCGGCCCGTACCCGTTCTCCTCGACCGGCGGGCTGATCGACAACGCCGACGTCGGCTTCGCGCTGGAGACGCAGACGCGGCCGGTGTACGGGGCGTTCGGGCTCCAGCCGACCATCGTCGCGCACGAGCTGGCGCACCAGTGGTTCGGCGACAGCGTCAGCCTGTCGCGCTGGCAGGACATCTGGCTGAACGAGGGCTTCGCGACCTACGCCGAGTGGCTGTGGGACGAGAAGACCGGCGGCCGGACGGTGCAGGAGCACTTCGACGAGGCCTACAGCGGCATCGGCGGCGGGGAGCTGTGGGACGTCCCGCCCGGCGACCCCGGGCGCAAGCAGATGTTCGGCCGGTCGGTGTACGACCGGGGCGGCATGACGCTGGTCGCGCTGCGCGCACGGGTCGGCGAGGACGTCTTCTACAAGATCCTCCAGACCTGGACCAGGGAGCACCGGCACTCCTCCGGGACGACGAAGCAGTTCATCCAGACGGCGAACCGGGTGTCGGGCAAGAAGCTGGACGCGTTCTTCGACGACTGGCTCTTCAAGAAGGGCCGCCCGTCCAAGTGACCGGGTGACCCCGGTCTGCGGCGAGTGAAGGTTCGGCCAGGAAACGGGAAAGCCCGGCCGGTCACCGGCCCGGCGGGGCGGGCGCGCCGCCATCATCGGCCTGATGAACGGGCCTTCTCGGCGGATGAGCGCGGCCTTGGCCGCCGCGATCCTGGTCGGGTCGCCCGGCGCCGCGTCCGCGTCCGAGGATCCGGGCGCCGCGGCGGAGCGGCGGGCGGCCGCACCTTGTCCACAGCCCTTGCCGCCCGCCGTGCCGCCGCCGGACGGGTGCGGCACGCCCTCCCCGGGAGCGGCGGGCCTGGGCGACCCCTACTTCGGGGACGCGGGCAACGGGGGCTACGACGTCTCCCACTACGACGTGGCGCTGGCCTACGCGGGCGTCAGGACGGGAGCGGTCGACGCGACGGTGACGGTCACGGCGACCGCCACCCAGGACCTGTCCGCGTTCGACCTCGACTTCCGCGGCCCGGAGATCACCGCCGTCACCGTGGAAGGCCGGGAGGCGCGCCACCGTCGCGCCGGCCGCGAGCTGGTGGTCACGCCGGCCGGCCCGATCCGCGCCGGGCGCGCGTTCCGGGTCGCCGTCCGGTACGCGGGCAGGCCGGTGCCGGTCGGGGACAAGACGTTCGGCTCCTACGGGTGGGTGCCGAGCAAGGACGGCGCGGTCGTCGCCTCAGAGCCGGACGGCGCGTCGACCTGGCTGCCGGTGAACGACCATCCCCGCGACAAGGCCACGTACGCGTTCCACATCACCGTCCCGAAGGACCTGCGGGTCGTGGCGAACGGGCGTCCCGGCCCCGTCCGCACCGGCGGCGCGACCGCCACCTACGAGTGGGCCGAGGACGCGCCGATGGCGAGCTACCTGGCCACGGTCGCCATCGGACGGTTCCAGGTGCGGCGGACCGAGGTGGACGGCGTCCCGGTGATCACGGCCGTGGACCCGGCGTTCCGGTCGGCGGCCAAGGGGCTGGAGAGCACCACCGTCAAGGTGATGAGGTGGGCGGCGCCGCTCTTCGGCCCGTACCCGTTCGCGACGGCGGGCGGCATCGTCGACGACCCGAAGCTCGGCTACGCCCTGGAGACCCAGGAACGCCCCGTCTACGGCGGCTTCGCGCCGGACGAGGGGTTCGTCGTCCACGAGATGGCCCACCAGTGGTTCGGTGACAGCGTCGGGCTGCGCGACTGGAGCGACATCTGGCTGAACGAGGGCTTCGCGACCTACGCCGAATGGCTGTGGCGCGAGCGCACCGGCAGGGACTCGGCGGAGAAGATCTTCAAGCGGTACTACGCGCTGCCCGCGAGCTCGCCGATCTTCAGTCCGCCGCCGGGCGCGCCGGGCGCCGCGAAGATGTTCGGCTTCTCCGTCTACGTCCGCGGCGCGATGACGCTCCAGGCGCTCCGCGACCGGGTCGGCGACAAGGCGTTCTTCACGATCCTGCGGACCTGGACGGCCGAGCACCGCCACGCCACCGCCACGACGCCGCAGTTCATCGCGCTGGCCGAACGGGTGTCGGGCCAAAGGCTCACGGCACTGTTCCAGTCGTGGCTCCGTTCGGAGACCAAACCGCGGAGTTGGTGACCAGATGCCGGGTCCAGCCATAAAAACCTCACCCGACAGGCAGATTCGATACCAAATCGCGCTTGTGCGGACCCCGTTCACGAGAAAGTCTTGAGCGCGGTCATGACGGTCCACCGAGGCTACCGAGGACGAGGTCGATGAGCAGAACCCCCAGAGCGCTGGCGGCCGTGACGCTGGGCGTCGCGGCGAGCCTCGCGGTGACCGCGGCGCCCGCGGGCGCCGCCGAGCGGTTCACCCCCGGGGCGCCCGGCGCGGGCGACCCCTACTTCCCCGACATGGGCAACGGCGGCTACGACGTCGCCCACTACGACATCGGCCTGAAATACGATCCCGCGACCAAGGGCATCCAGGCGGTGACCCGCGTGACGGCGCGGGCGACGCAGAACCTGTCCCGGTTCGACCTGGACTTCCTCGGCCCGCTGAAGATCTCTTCGCTGAAGGTCGACGGCCGCGCCGCGTCCTACACGCGCACGGGCGCCCAGGAGCTGGTCATCACCCCGCGCAAGGGGATCCGCGACCGCCGCACGTTCACGGTGACCGTGGCGTACTCCGGCGTCCCCCAGACGATCAACGACGATGCGCTGGGCGTGTCCGGCTGGGTGCCGACGCCCGACGGCGCGGTGATGCTCAACCAGCCGTTCGGCGCGGCCACCGTCTACCCGGTCAACGACCACCCGACCGACAAGGCGACCTACACCTACACGCTGACGGCCCCGAGCGGCCTCACCACGCTCGCGGGCGGCGACCCGCGCGGCAAGCGGACCGCGGGCGGCTGGACGACCACGCGCTGGGACGTCCGCAACCCGATGGCCAGCGAACTCGCCATGATCGCGATCGGCCGGTACGACGTGCGCACCGGACGGACGAAGGCGGGCATCCCCAACCTGACCGCCACCGACCGGGCGATGGCCATCAAGCCGGAGGACGCGAAGAAGTTCCACGACCAGACCGCCGAGGTCACCGACTTCCAGAACGGGCTCTACGGCCGCTACCCGTTCACCTCGACCGGCGGGATCGTCGTCAAGGCCGGCGTCGGCTACGCGCTGGAGACGCAGGGTCGTCCCGTGTACGACCTCGGGCGCCGTCCGGGCGGCATCCCGAGCACCGGCCTGCTCGCGCACGAGCTGGGCCACCAGTGGTTCGGCGACTCGGTCTCCCCGGCGAAGTGGGCCGACATCTGGCTGAACGAGGGCTTCGCGTCGTACTCCGAGTGGCTGTACGCGGCGGCGCACGGCGGCCCGTCCGTCCAGAAGCAGTTCGACGAGACCTACGCCACGCCCGCGAGCGACGGCCTGTGGAAGGGCAAGGTCGCCGACCCGGGCCGTGACCACATCTTCGACGGTCTCGTCTACGACCGCGGCGCGATGGCCGTCCACGTGCTGCGCACGAAGATCGGCGAGCGGGCGTTCTCGCAGCTGCTGAAGGCGTGGCCGGCGGCCTACCGGTACGGCAACGCCTCCACGAAGGACTTCGTCCGCTTCGCCGAGCGCCTGTCCCGCAAGGACCTGGACGCCTGGGCCAAGGCCTGGCTCTACTCCGAGGGCAAGCCGTCCCTGTAGGACCCCGCTCGACGGCGACGCCACACCCTCACGCCGAGCCGGGTCGCGTGGGTGGGGCCAGTCTCGAACTGGCCCCGCCCACGCACGCGAACGCGTGACCTGCCCGGTGAAGCGAAGCCGAAGGCGAGCGAAACCGGGCAGATCGCGAAGCGATGCCGCGTTCGCCCAGGCCAGGTCGCGTAGCGAGCCGCCAGGCGAGCGAAGTGGGCCGGGACGTGGAAACACAGCCGCCAGGCGAGCTACGTGGGCCGGGACTGAGAGAACACCCCCTAGCTCAGCGTGAGGGTGTAGCCCTTCTCGCGGAGGCGGCCGATGACGTCCTCGGAGTGGTCGGCCCCGCGGGTCTCCAGGTGCATGAGCACCTCGGCCTCCTCGACGTGCAGGCGGGCCGCCATGCGCTCGTGCATGACGTCCAGGACGTTGACGCCCATCTCGGCCAGCTCGCTCAGCAGGGTCACAAGGGCGCCAGGACGGTCCTTCAGACGGCAGCGCACCACCAGGTACCGTCCCGCGCCCGCGAGACCGTGCCGCAGCACCTTCGACAGCAGCAGCGGGTCGATGTTGCCGCCCGACAGCAGCACCACGACGGGCGGCTCGACGGCGTAGGCGTGCTCCAGCAGCGCCGCGACGCCCGCCGCACCCGCGGGCTCGACGACCTGCTTGGCGCGTTCGAGGCACAGCAGCAGGGCCTGGGAGATCGACTCCTCGGTCACGGTGACCACGGCGTCCACCAGCTCGGTGAACATGGCGTAGGTCAGTTCCCCCGGACGGCCGACCGCGATGCCGTCCGCCATCGTGCGCTCGATCCCGATCTGGGTCGGCCTGCCCGCCGCGAGCGAGGGCGGGAACGCCGCGGCCCGCTTGGCCTGCGCGCCGACGAGCTTGACGTCCCCGCCGCCGGTCTCCTTCGCCAGGCCCTTCACCGCCGCCGCGACCCCGGCCAGCAGCCCGCCGCCGCCCACCGGCGACACGAGCGTCCGCACCTGCGGGCACTGCTCCATGACCTCCAGGCCGATCGTGGCCTGCCCCGTGACGACGTCGGGATGGTCGAAGGGGTGGATGAACACCGCGCCGCACTCGTCGGCGTACTCCTGCGCGGCGACGAGGCAGTCGTCCACGGTCGGCCCCGGGAAGACGACCTCGGCGCCGTAGCCGCGGGTCGCGGCGATCTTCGGCAGCGGGGCGCCGACCGGCATGAACACGGTGGCCTTGCAGCCGAGCATCGAGGCGGCGAGCGCGACGCCCTGCGCGTGGTTGCCCGCGCTCGCCGCGACCACGCCGCCCGCCCGCTCCCGCTCGCTCAGCCGCGCGATCCGCACGTACGCGCCCCGGATCTTGAAGGAGCCGGTGCGCTGCAGGTTCTCGCACTTCAGCAGGACGGGCCCGCCGATCTGCTCCGACAGCACCCGGGAGGGGATCAGCGGCGTCGGGACGGCCACCCCGCCCAGCAGCTCCCGGGCGGCGCGAACGTCGTCGACACCGACCGAGGCCAGACCAACGTCACTCTCGCTCGCTCGTGGGGGGACGACCCCCCACACCCCCCGGGTCGCTTCGCTCATGTGTTCATCCTCGCACGCCAGACTTATCCGGCACTCCAATAACGATCTTGGGCGTACACCAGGGCGGCGGCGCCGACCAGGCCCGCGGTCTGCCCGAGCTCGGCCGGGACGATCCGCAGCCGCCGCGCGAACTCCATCCGCGCGTGCTCGCCGAACGCCTCCTCCAGCGGGTCGAACAGCAGCCGCCCCGCCTGCGACAGCCCGCCGCCGATCGCGGCGACCTCCAGATCGCACAGGTGCGTCGCGGACGCGATCGCGATGCCGAGGGCGCGGCCCGCGCGGCGCATCGCCGCGCCCGCGACCGGGTCCCCGCGGCGGGCGTCCTCGGTCAGCTCCACGCCGGTGGCGTCCGCGCCCCCGGGCCGCCAGCCCTGCTCCCGCGCCCACGCCACCAGCCCCGGGCCGCGCGCGACCGCCTCCAGGCAGCCCCGGCCCCCGCATCCGCAGGGCGGCCCGCCGGGCTCGACGATGACGTGCCCGATGTGCCCGGCGTTGCCGCTGGCGCCGTTCACCAGGCGCCCGCCGAGCATGAGCCCGCCGCCGACGCCCGTGGACACCACCATGCCGAGGACGTTGTCATGCCCGCGCCCCGCGCCGAGCCAGTGCTCGCCGATCGCGACGCAGACCGCGTCGTTGTGGATGCGGACGGGCAGGCCCGGGTACCGGGCGCGCAGCCGCTCGCGCAGCGGGAAGCCCCGCCACGCCGGGATGTTCAGCGGGGACACCTCGGCCGCCGGCCAGGTCATCGGCCCTCCGCAGCCCACCCCGACGCCCGCGAGGGGCGGGTCCCCGGCCCCGGCGGCGACCTTGGCGAGCAGCGCCTCCAGCGCCCGCCACAGCTCCTCGCCGTCCATCCCCGGCGCGTTCGGGGTGGGGGCCCGGTCCTGGGCGGTGACGCGCCCGTCGGGCTCGACCAGCGCGGCGGCGAGCTTCGTCCCGCCGATGTCCACCGCGAGCACGGCGCTCAAACGCCCTCCTCGGCCCGGCCGAACGCGAGGATCGAGGCGGTGAAGCCGTGCACGTGGTTGCGCCCCGCGACCGGGCCGATCTCCCCCGCCGCGAAGAACCCGCCCACCCCGGCGGGGCCGAAGGCGCGGTCCAGCACCTTGGCGTCGTGGTCGGAGTCGGGGAACATCGCCTGCCCGCGGCCGTTGCAGGAGATCAGCAGCGCGCCCTCGACCGGCGCGAGGTCGAACCGCTCCAGCAGCGCGGCGAGGTCCTCCTCGGCGGCGCCCGCGTCCCGCACCTGGAACCGGACGGTGCGCCCCACGTCCACCACGTCGCCGATCGCGATGGCGCCGGTGTCGGTGTCGGCGCCCACGACGCCGCGGACGAGGAAGTCGCCGTGCTCGTGCACGTCGGCGTACTCGTTCATCGCGACGCCGATCAGCAGCCCGCGCCCGGCGAGCTCCTGCTCCTCCTCCGGCAACCCGAGGACGATCTGCTCCAGCTTCTCCAGCGCCGGCACGCCCGCCAGCTCGTACAGGACGTTCTCCTCGGCCCTGGTCACCACCATGTCCGGGCCGATCGGGCGGGCGCCCTGGCTGACGACCGTGGCGGCGGCGACCGCCCCGCCGATCACCACGCCGACCGCGCCCTCCCGGTACACCTCGCCGCCGACGAACAGCCGCGCCTCGCCGTGCCCCGTCTCGCCGAGCCCGCTGCCCTCGGCCAGCCCGCCGACCAGCGGCAGGCCGGGCAGGGCCTCGTCCGAGCGCTCCACGAACGCGTCCACCGGGAAGCTGTACGGATCGGCCAGCAGCACGCCCACCACGTCGTCGTCCTGCGCCTCCGGCATGCCGACCACGATGAGCCGGTCGTCGCCCTTCAGCGTCTCCAGCCGGAACGCGTCGAGCCGCGCGCCGGGCAGCACCGCCGCCCACGCGCTCACCGCGCCGCGCTCCTCCACCCCGCGCCCGGCCCCGATCACACCGGACGCGCTGCACCCCAGCACCAGCGCGGGACCGGCCGCCTGCTGCGCGGCCTGCGCGGCCTCCTCGATCTGCTCCGGGTCGTCGCCGGTGACGAACACGCACACCAGGTCGGGCGCCGCGCTGAGCGGTGCGAGCGCCTGCTCGACCGCCGTCGTGGCGGCGCTGGACAGATCGGGTCCGAGGGCCAGGCCATCACCGAATCGCGCCATCGGCGCCGCCTCCCTCACTCCGTTCGCCGGGTCGCTTCACACCACCAGTCTCCCCCTCCGCGCCCGTTCCACCCAAACCCCGGCAGGACGGGACGGGGCGGGCGAATCCCCGACGGGGGTGCGATCGCGCGGACCGGCGACGTAGTGTCGGTCGCGTGCGTTCATCCACACCACGCGAGTCCTCCTCCGGCGAATCCGCACCCCGCGAATCAACGCTGGGCGCGCTGCGCTCCACCGGCCACGTGCGGCTTCCCGTCAAGGCCGAGATCCGGCGCAACCTGCTCGACCGGCTGAGATCCGGCGAACCGCGCTTCCCCGGCATCCTCGGGTTCGACGACACCGTCCTGCCCCACCTGGAACGCGCCCTGCTCGCCGGGCACGACCTGGTGCTGCTGGGCGAGCGCGGGCAGGGCAAGACGCGGCTGATCCGCACCCTCGTCGGGCTGCTGGACGAGTGGACGCCCGTGGTGGCCGGCTGCGAGATCAACGACCACCCGTACGCCCCCGTCTGCGTGCGGTGCCGCCGGCTCGCCGGCGAGCTGGGCGACGAGCTGCCCGTCGAGTGGAAGCACCGCGACGACCGCTACGGGGAGAAGCTCGCCACGCCCGACACCAGCGTCGGCGACCTGATCGGCGACGTCGACCCGATCAAGGTGGCGGAGGGCCGCACGCTCGGCGACCCGGAGACCGTGCACTTCGGGCTCGTCCCGCGCACCAACCGCGGGGTCTTCTCCATCAACGAGCTGCCCGACCTCGCCGAGCGGATCCAGGTGGCCCTGCTGAACGTCCTGGAGGAGCGCGACGTCCAGGTCCGCGGCTACGCGCTGCGGCTGCCGCTGGACGTGCTGCTCGTCGCGTCGGCCAACCCCGAGGACTACACCAACCGGGGGCGGATCATCACCCCGCTGAAGGACCGCTTCGGCGCCGAGATCCGCACCCACTACCCGCTCGAACTGGACGCGGAGCTCGCGCTGATCCGCCAGGAGGCCGACTTCGCCGACCTCGCGGGCCTGCCCGCCGAGGTGCCCGACCACCTGGTCGAAATCATCGGGCGGTTCACCCGGCTCGTCCGCGAGTCGACGGCGGTGGACGCGCGGTCGGGCGTGTCGGCGCGGTTCGCGCTCGCGGGCGCCGAGACCGTCGCGGCGGGCGCGGTGCGCCGCGCGGCGCTCACCGGGGAGGAGCACGCCGTCGCGCGGGTCTGCGACCTGCCGGCCGTCGTGCCGTCGCTGATGGGCAAGGTGGAGTTCGAGGTCAGCGAGGAGGGCCGCGAGCAGGAGGTGCTGGAGCACCTGCTGCGCCGCGCGGTCGCCGAGACCTACCGCCGGACGCTGGGCGGCGCCGACCTCACCGGCCTGCTCGACAAGTTCGACTCCGGGGACAGCGTCGAGTCGGGCGAGCTGGTGCCGGCGCGCGAGCTGCTGCGCCGCACCGGCCAGGTGCCCGGCCTCGCCAAGATCATGGAAAGGCTCGGCATGAGCGGGGAGTCCCCCGGGCAGGCCGCGGCGGCGATCGAGTTCGCCCTGGAGGGCCTGTTCCTCAGCCGGCGGCTCTCCAAGGACGTCGCCGAGGGACGGTCCGACGGGACGGCGACGTACCGGACGTGACACCACGTCCCGAGGCCTCCACGCGCGAGGGGATCCGATGAGCCGATACCGCTACGGCGCCTACGAGGACGGGCCCGACCCGCTCGCGCCGCCCTACGACGTCCGCGACGCGCTGGACGCCGTGGGCGACTCGGTGCTGGACGGCACCCGGCCGGACGACGCGCTCCGCGAGCTGCTGCGGCGCGGCTTGCCCGGCGCCGAGGGTCGCCGGGGGCTCGACGACATGCTCCGCCAGGTCCGGGAGCGGCGCCGCGCCCTGCGCGACCGGGGCCGCCTCGACGGGACGCTGGAGCAGGCCCGCGCCCTGCTCGACACCGCGATCGGGCAGGAGCGGGCCGAGCTGTTCCCCGACCCGAGCGACGACGCGCGGCTGCGCGAGGCGGAGCTGGACACGCTGCCGTCCGACACCTCGCAGGCGATCCGGCGGCTGTCGGGCTACGACTGGCGCTCCGCCGCCGCCCGCCGCACCTTCGAGCAGCTCAAGGACCTGCTGCGCCGCGAGGTCCTCGACGCGCAGTTCCAGGGCATGAAGCAGGCCCTGGAGAACCAGGACCCGGCCGCCATGCAGCGGGTCAAGGACATGATGGCCGACCTCAACGCGATGCTGGAGCGGGACGCGCGCGGCGAGCACACCCAGGAGGACTTCGACCGGTTCATGGGCGAGTACGGGGACATGTTCCCCGACGATCCGCAGAACCTCGAAGAGCTGGTCGACTCGCTGGCCCGCCGCGCCGCCGCGATGGACCGGCTGCTCGCCTCGCTCAGCCCCGAGCAGCGCGCCGAACTGGCCGGGCTCATGGAGCAGGCCATGCAGGACGCGGGCCTCGCCATGGAGATGACCCGGCTCGGCGACGCGCTGCGGGCCCGCCGCCCCGACCTCGGCTGGGGGCAGCCCGAGCAGATGAGCGGCGACGACCCGCTCGGCGTGGGCGACGCCACGACCGCGCTGGCGGAGCTGGCCGACCTCAGCGAGCTGGAGGCGGCCCTCGGGCAGGACTACCCCGGCGCGCGGCTCGACGACATCGACGAGAACGCCGTCCGGCGGGCCCTCGGCCGCCAGGCCGTCGACGACCTCGCCGCGCTGCGCCGCATCGAGGCCGAACTGGAGCGGCAGGGCTACCTGCGGCGACGTCGCGGGAAGCTGGAGCTGACGGCGAAGGCGGTGCGGCGGCTCGGCGAGACCGCGCTGCGCCGGGTGTTCTCCCAGCTGACGTCCGGGCGGCAGGGCGACCACGACCAGCGGGACGCGGGCCAGGCCGGCGAGCTGACCGGCTCCAGCCGCGAATGGCGGTTCGGCGACGAGCAGCCCCTCGACGTGGTCCGGACGGTGAGCAACGCGATCCGGCGCAGCGCCATGGAGCGCGGCGTCCCGGACAGCGGCACCGGCCTCGTGCCCCCGCCCGCGGGCGCGAAGGTCACCGAGTCCGCGCCCGCCACCGACGCCGTGGCGGTCGGCGGGAACGGCGGCCGGCGCACGGACGGCGTGCGGCTGAGCGTGGACGACTTCGAGGTGCACGAGACCGAGCGCCGCACCGGCGCCGCCGTCTGCCTGCTCGTCGACCTGTCCTACTCGATGGTGCTGCGCGGGACGTGGGCCGCCGCCAAGCAGACCACGCTGGCCCTGCACACCCTCGTGACCAGCAAGTTCCCGCAGGACGCGATCCAGATCATCGGGTTCTCCAACTACGCGCGGGTGCTGCACCCGACGGAGATGGCGGGCCTCGACTGGGACATGGTGCAGGGCACCAACCTGCACCACGCCCTGATGATCGCCGGACGGCACCTGGACCGGCACCCCGACTTCGAGCCGATCGTCCTCGTCGTCACCGACGGCGAGCCCACCGCGCACCTGCGCCCGGACGGCCGCTCGCTGTTCGACTACCCGCCGTCCACCGACACGCTCGTCCTCACCCTCGCCGAGGTCGACAAGATGACCCGGCGCGGCGCCTGCATGAACTTCTTCATGCTCGCCGAGGACCGGCGGCTCGTGTCGTTCGTGGAAGAGGTCGCACGCCGCAACGGCGGCCGCGTCTTCGCCCCCGACGCCGACCGCCTAGGCGAGTACGTCGTCAGCGACTACCTACGCCTGCGGCGTACTTAATTGCTTTCTGGCCGGCTCAGCCGTTCCAGACCATCAGGGCGAGGATCACCAGCCAGATCAGCGCGACGACGCCGGACATGGCGGCCAGCCGCCCCCGCTCCACCTGGGCGATCTCGCCAGTGTCGGCCGCCGGTCCTGCGGCGGGGGCCTCGGCCTCCGTAGCGCCGCCCCCGGCCTCCCCGGCCTCCCCGGGCTCCTCGGCCTCCTTGGCCGCGGCGGGACGGACCGGGACCGCCGCGGGGGCCGCCTCGGCCGCCGCGACCTCCAGCAGATGCACGGCCTTGCGCTGGTCGCGCTCGACGATCAGCAGCAGCACCAGCGCGACGACGAACAGCGTCATCGACACCGTCAGCCACACCTCGGCGAGATCGCCCTTGGCCAGCCCGAGCCCGATCAGGAAGATCCCCAGCGTGCCGATCCCGTAGATCTGGGTGGTCCGGTGGAGGTAACGCACCACCACGACATTGCGCTTGCGGATGTAGCGGGGGGTGGACATCGTGGCCGCGGTCAGCGGCCCCAGCGTGAAGATCGCGAACCCGATGTGGAGAAGGAGCAGGATGCGGTCCGAAGTCGACATGAGCCGACCTTAGCCCGCACCGCCCCGACCCTCACCGCAACCACGCGACGACCCCGCCGAGCGACCTCAGCCGACGCAGAAACCACGCGACGACCTCAATGGTTGCGATCGCGTCCGAAGGCAGGTTCGAGCGAAGCGAGAACCTGATCGCGCAGCGAGCCGCCAGGCGAGCCGGAGCGATGCCAGCGATCGCCCGCGGTGCTCGACGATGGAGGGCCGCCAGGCCCGAAGGAGGAGACCGCCGCCATAGGCACGGCTGGCGGCCATGTCCGGCGTCGTCGCGCTGATCTGGCTGGTGATCCTCGTCCTGATGGTCTGGAACGGCTGAGCCGGTCCTACTCCCCAGGGTTCAGGCGCTTCTTCAGCCAGGCCAGGATCGTCGGGTAGACGCCCTCGTCGCCCAGCATGTCGGAGGCGTGCATGTCGCCCTCGATGGTCTTGACGGTCGCCGGGACCCCGGCGGCGCGCAGCGCGCTCGCCAGGCCGGTGCTCTGCGTGACCGGGACGAAGTCGCCGGTGGCGTGCATCAGCAACATCGGGGCGTCGTCGGCGGAGACGTGCGTGACGGTGCTGGCGTCGTCCAGCTTCGTCCAGCAGTCCGGGGCGGCGGCCGCACCGGGCACGCAGTGGACGAGGTCGACCACGGCCCGCCGCAGCTTGCGCTCGGTGAACGAGGCGCCCGGCTTCGCGCCGTCCTGGAAGGCCAGGAAGGGGTTGTTCGGCGGCGACAGCGCGATCACGCCGCGGACCTGGCGGGTGCCCGCCCCGAGCGTGCCGAGCTGCGTCGCGAGGTGCCCGCCGGCCGACGAGCCCATGACCGCGATGCGGTTCGGGTCGACGTTCCAGACCTGGGCGTGCTTCTTGACGAAGTCGAGGGCCGCCATGGCGTCGTCGCGCTGGGCGGGCCACTGCGCCTTGGGCGCGAGCCGGTAGTTGGCCGACAGGACGACGAAGCCCTGGTCGGTCAGCCGGCGCGCGAAGTACTTCCAGCCGCCGCCCTTGTCGCCCTCCAGCCAGTAGCCGCCGTGCAGGAGCAGCACGGCCGGGCGCGGCGTGGCGCGCGGCCCCGGCTTGCGCCAGTAGGCGTCGATCTTCTGGGCGGGCAGCTTGCCGTAGGCGTAGGTGCGGAACCGCGGGAGCTGCGGCGTCACCATCACCGCCTGCGCGGTGACGGTGCCCTCCGGCTCCCCGTCCGTGCCGGCCGGGCCGCCCTCCGTCGGCGTCGCGGACGGCGCCGCCGGCGACCCGGTGCCGGGGGCCCCGGTCTCCGGCGCGCCGGACGGGGTCCCCTCCGTCGGCTCGGACGGGACGGACGGAACGGACACGCTCGGCGACGGAGCCGGCTCGTTCGCGTGGGCTCCCACGGGAACGGTCACGGCGGAGACACACGTCGCGGCGAACGCCGCCCCACAGACCAGTACTTTGCGCACCCCGGGCCCTTTCTTCACGAACCTGGCGCGCTGAGTATAGATGTTTTGATCAAGTCCGGTGGGGAACGGTCAGGTGATTCTCAGGTGAGCGCCTGCTCCAGGTCACGGATCAGGTCGGCGGCGTCCTCGATGCCGACCGACAGTCGCACCAGGTCGGAGGGCACTTCCAGCGGCGATCCGGCCGCCGAGGCGTGCGTCATCCGGCCCGGGTGCTCGATCAGCGACTCGACGCCGCCGAGGGACTCGCCGAGCGTGAACAGCTTCGTGCGCTCGCAGACCCGGACGGCGGCCTCCTCCGACTCCATCCGGAACGAGACCATGCCGCCGAACGCCTTCATCTGCTTGGCGGCGACCTCGTGGCCCGGGTGGTCCGGCAGCCCCGGGTAGAGGACCTGCCGGACGGACGGGTGCCGCGTCAGCAGGTCCACGACCCGCTCCGCGTTGGCGCAGTGCCGGTCCATCCGCACGCCGAGCGTCTTGATCCCGCGGAGGGTGAGCCAGGCGTCGAACGGGCCCGCGACGGCGCCCATGGCGTTCTGGTGGAACGCCAGCCGCTCCCCGAGTTCGGCGTCCGCGGCGACGAGCGCGCCCCCGACGACGTCGGAGTGCCCGCCGATGTACTTGGTGGTGGAGTGGACGACGACGTCCGCGCCGAGCTCCAGCGGCCGCTGGAGGTAGGGGGAGGCGAAGGTGTTGTCGACGGCCAGCAGCGCCCCCGCGTCCCGGGCGACGGCGGCGAGGGCCGCGATGTCGGCGATGCCGAGCAGCGGGTTGGTGGGCGTCTCCACCCAGATGATCTTCGTGTCGGGGCGCACGGCCGCCCGCACCGCGGCGATGTCGCCGAGCGGCACCGGGTCGAACTCGACGCCCCACGGCTGGGCGACCTTCGCGAACAGCCGGTACGTGCCGCCGTAGGCGTCGTTCGGGACGATCACATGGGAGCCGGGCCTGCAGACCGTGCGCAGCAGCGCGTCCTCGGCGGCGAGCCCGGAGGCGAACGCCAGCCCGCGCGCACCGCCCTCCGTCTCGGCCAGGCATACCTCCAGCGCGGTACGCGTCGGGTTGGCCGATCGGGAGTACTCGTAGCCGCCGCGCAGCCCCCCGATGCCGTCCTGCTTGTACGTCGAGACCTGGTAGATCGGCGGGACGACCGCGCCGGTGGCCGGGTCGGGCTCCTGCCCGGCGTGGATGGCCAGGGTCTCGAACCCCCGTTGAACCTCGTTGTCCATGGGTACGAGGCTATCCACTCCCCGCCCCTCCTAGAGGAGGAGAGGCTCCCCCGGAGGTATCACCCCGCATTTCGGCGCTGCGGGTGACCCCCGCACGGTGTCCGGTCTCTACTGTTTTACAGGTATCCCTACGACCGTGAATTTAAGGAAGCCCCATGTTCGCTCGGCTCGCGCGCTTCGTCGTGAGACACCCGTGGTGGACGATCGTGGCCTGGCTCGTGGCCGCGGTTCTCATCATCGCCCTCTCCCCCAAGCTCACCACCGAGTCCGACCAGGGCGACTTCCTGCCCTCGAAGTACGAGTCGGTGCAGGCGCTCAAGATCGCCGAAAAGGCGTTCCCGCAGCAGGAGGACACCTCCTCGCTGATCGTGGTGAAGCGGACCAACGGCCAGCCGCTGACGGCGCAGGACACCGCGAAGGTGAACGAGGCCGCCAAGTCCCTCAACGCCAAGAAGCCGCCGACCGTCCTCGGCTTCGCCACCGGCCCGCAGGCCGTGGCCCCCAACAAGGCCGTCCAAGTGATCATGGTGCCGATGAAGGGCACCTCGATGGACGACAGCAAGAAGCAGGGAGAGGCGGTCAAGCAGATCCGCAAGGACCTGCCCACCCTGCTGAAGGACAGCGGGATGGAGGCCAAGGTCGGCGGTGACGTCGCCGGCTTCGTCGACAACGAGGACTCCTTCAACAAGTCCTTCGAGATCGTCGGCATCGCCACCTTCGTGCTGATCATCGGCCTGATCCTGCTGATCTTCCGGGCCCCGCTGGCGGCGATCCTGCCGATCGTCGTCATCACCGTGACCATGCAGGTCGCGATGGGCCTGATCGGCACGGCCTCGAAGATCTTCGGGTTCTCCGGCGACGACAGCCTCAGCACCATCATCCTGATCGTGCTCTTCGGCATCGGCGCCGACTACTACCTGTTCCTGATGTTCCGGTTCCGCGAGCGGCTGCGGGCGGGCGACGACAAGAAGACCGCGATGATCACCGCGGTGGAGCGGGTCGGCGAGGTCATCTCGTCCGCCGCCGCCGCCATCGCCGTGACGTTCCTGGTCCTGCTGCTCGCGACGTTCGGCGTTTTCAGCGCCTGGGGCCCGTCCCTGGCCATCGCCGTCGTCGTGATGGGCATCACCTCGCTGACGCTGTTCCCCGCGCTCGTCTCGCTGCTCGGCACCGCCGTCTTCTGGCCGTCCAAGGCGTGGAAGAAGCAGCCGAAGGACCGGTTCTCCACGGCCATCGGCCGGGGCGTCGGCAAGCGCCCCGCCCTCGCCGCCGCGGCGTCCGGGCTCGTCCTGATCGTGCTGGCGCTCGGCACCCTCGGGTTCAAGGCCGACTACGACTTCGCGGCCGGCTTCCCGCAGGACACCGAGTCCGCCCAGGCGACCAAGGACATGGAGAAGGGCTTCCCGCCCGGTCTGACCACCCCGGTCCAGGTGTTCATCAAGAGCCAGAACGGGCAGCCGGTCAGCCAGCAGCAGCTCCAGACGTTCAGCAAGGACGTCGAGAACGCGCCGGGCGTCGGCAAGGTGCAGCCTCCCGTCCCCGGCCAGGACAAGACCGTGGCCCGGGTCGACCTGGTGCTGAAGCTCAACCCGGCGTCCAACAAGGCGATCAGCCTGGTCAAGGACGACCTGACGCCCGCCGTGCACAAGGCGGCGCCGGAGGGCACCCGCGCCTACGTCGGCGGGCCGACGGCGATCTTCTCCGACATCAACACGGTCAACAACCGCGACCTGTCGGTGATCCTGCCGGTGGCGGCGGTGCTGATCGCGCTGATCCTGGCGCTGCTGCTGAGGTCGGTGGTCGCGCCGCTGTACCTGGTGGTGGCCGTCCTGCTCGGCTTCGCGGCCACGCTCGGCTCCGCGGTGTACGTCTTCCAGGGCGCGATGGGCGAGGCCGGCGTCACCTTCCAGCTGCCGATCGTCCTCTACCTGTTCGTGCTGGCCATCGGGACGGACTACAACATCCTGATGACGGCGCGGCTGCGCGAGGAGGCCAAGGAGGGCCACGAGCCGCGGAAGGCTGCGGCCCTGGCCGTCCAGCACGGCGGCCCGACGGTCGCCGCGGCGGGCCTCATCCTGGCCGGCACGTTCTCGGTGATGATGCTCGCGCCGGTCTCGATGCTCCAGCAGATGGGCTTCTCGGTGGCGATCGGCATCGCGCTGTCGGCCTTCGTGATGTCCACCTTCCTGGTGCCGGGCCTCACCGCGATGCTGGGCCACCGGGCCTGGTGGCCGGGCCACGGCGACGAGCCGAAGAAGCAGCCGCGGCCGAACGACACGCGGGAGGACTTCGCCCCGTCCGGGTACCGCGGCTAGCCGCGGCGCCCCCCGAGACGTCGGGTTGCGGGGGCCGGCCCATAACGCCGCCCACCGGCCGGGCCCCGCAACAGATCGGAAGAGCGTCGGGGAGGGAAAGAGTGTGCATAAAGGGG
>NZ_JBEZJI010000035.1:0-92219 GCF_040649435.1 Actinomadura sp. NPDC048955 | reverse complement strand
CCGGGCAGATCGCGAAGCGATGCCGCGTTCGCCCAGGCCCGGTCACGTAGCGAGCCGCCAGGCGAGCGAAGTGGGCCGGGACTCTGCAACACAGCTTAGGCTCGGGGCGTCCGCCGTTGGGTTGCACAGGGAGGGTCGCCGTGGGCGAGTTCGTACGGGTCGAGGTCGAGGACGGGATCGCGACGATCAGGCTGGACCGTCCGAAGATGAACGCCCTGAACGCCCAGATGCAGCGCGAGCTGATCGACGCGGCCCGGCAGGTCACGCAGGACGAGGCGGTCGGCGCGGTCGTGCTGTACGGGGGCGAGCGGGTGTTCGCGGCGGGCGCGGACATCAAGGAGATGGCCCCGATGTCGTACGCGGAGATGTCGGCGGGCCACTCGCGGCTGCTGCAGGACTTCGCCAAGGCGCTCGCGGCGATCCCGAAGCCGGTCATCGCCGCGATCACCGGGTACGCGCTCGGCGGCGGGCTGGAGGTGGCGCTGACCGCCGACTTCCGCGTCGCGGGCGAGAGCGCGAAGGTGGGGCAGCCGGAGATCCAGCTCGGCATCATCCCCGGCGCGGGCGGCACGCAGCGGCTGGCCCGGCTGGTCGGCCCGTCGAAGGCCAAGGACCTGATCTTCTCGGGACGGCACGTCGCCGCGGACGAGGCCCTCGCGATGGGCCTGGTCGACCGGGTCGTCGCGGACGACGCCGTCTACACCGCCGCCCGGGAGTGGGCGGCGACGTTCGTCGGCGGCCCCGCGATCGCGCTGCGCGCCGCCAAGCAGGCCATCGACCGGGGCCTGGAGGCCGACCTCGACACCGGGCTGGAGATCGAGCGGACGCAGTTCGCGGCGCTGTTCGCCACCGAGGACCAGGCGAGCGGTATGAAGAGCTTCATGGAGGAGGGCCCCGGCAAGGCCACCTTCACCGGTCGCTGAGCGCGCCGTCCCGCGTGTCGAGCACCTCCTCGGCGTAGCGCTCGGTCCAGCGGCCGAGGGCGGCGAGGGGTTCGAGCATCCCGCGCCCCGGCGCGGTCAGCTCGTACTCGACGCGCGGGGGCGCCTCGGCGTAGCGGCGGCGGGCCACCAGGCCGTCGCGTTCGAGGCGGCGGAGCGTCTCGGTCAGCACCTTGTGGCTGATGCCGCCGATCCGCGCCCGCATCTCGCCGGGACGCAGCGGGCCGTGCTGGAGCGTCCACAGCACGACGCCCGTCCAGGTGCCGGACAGCAGGTCGAGGCCGAGCCGCGTCCGGCAGTCGGCGATGTACTCGTACTCGTCCATGGGTTCGCCCGCCATCCTGCCCCTTCCGATACGCACCGGATGGTGCGGAACGGACCGCCTAACGTCCCGACCGACGGTAAACGAACGGGAGGGACGTCATGCGGATCGGAGTGCTCGGCGCGGGCGCCATGGCGGAAGCGCTCGCCACGCAGTGGGCGCGCAAGGGACACCGGGTGCGGATCGGGGCGCGGACGCCCGCGAAGGCGGTCGCGCTGGCCGGACGGATCGGGCACGGCGCGACCGGCGGCACGCTGCGGGAGGCCGCGGAGTCCGGGGACGCGGTGCTCCTCGCCGTCTGGCACGAGGGCGTCCAGGACGTCCTGCGCGAGGCGGGGCCGCTGGAGGGCCGCGTGCTGATCGACTGCACCAACCCCATGGAGCCGCCCTTCGAGCGGCTCAAGACGGCGGGCGGCCCGTCCGCGGCGCGGCGAATCGCCGACGCCACCGGCGCGCGGGTCGTCAAGGCCTTCAACACCTGCCACGAGAGCGTGTGGCGGATGACGCCCCCGGCGTTCGCGGGGCGTCCCCTCGGGGTTCCCCTGTGCGGGGACGACGAGGCGGCCCTCGCCGTGGTGCGGGGCCTGGTGGGCGACCTCGGCTGCGTGCCGATGGACGGCGGGAGCCTGGAGAGGGCCGGGCTCCTGGAGGCGGCGACCGCGTTCATGGTGGGGTTGTGGGTGGCCGGCGAGGACCCGGCCACGATGCTGCCGCCTCCGAAGTACGCTGGGGGCGACCCTGAGCGCACCTCAGAACTCGCGGGCTGAAACGTTATTTGTGTTTTTTGGGCGTGCTGTGGGGGTGCGCGAAGAACCGCCGATAGCATCTGCCGCCATGCGACATGCGTACCGGACCGCGCTCGTGACGGGGGCGTCCAGCGGTATCGGCGAGAGCTTCGCCCGCCTCCTGGCCGGCGGCGGCACCGACCTGGTGATCGTGGCCCGCCGGAGCGAGCGGCTGGACGGACTGGCCCGCGAACTCGTCGAACGGTACCGGGTGGCCGTGGAGGTCATGGCCGCCGACCTCACCGATCCCGCGCGGCGCGCCGAGGTCGAGGGGCGGCTGCGCGCCGAGCCGGTCGAGTTGCTGGTCAACAACGCCGGGTACGGGGCCTTCGGGGCGTTCGCGGAACTGCCGGTGGACGACCACCTGGCGCAGATCGAGCTGAACGTGGCCGCCCTCGTGCGGCTCACCCACGCCGCCCTGCCCGGGATGATCGCGCGCGGCCGGGGCGGGGTGCTGAACGTCGCGTCGATGGCGGGGTTCACGCCCTCGCCCGGCAGCGCCACCTACGGGGCGACGAAGGCGTACGTGGCGTCGTTCTCCGAGAGCCTGCACTCGGAGGTCGCGGCGAAGGGCGTCCATGTGACGGCGCTGTGCCCGGGATTCACCCGCACCGACGACGACGTCCCGGCCAACCTCCTCTGGCTGCGGCGCGAGGACGTGGCGCGGGCGGGGCTGGAGGCGGTGGCGACCGGCCGCGCGCTGTGCGTTCCCGGCATGCAGTACAAGGCCGCGCTCCCCGCGCTGCGCCTCGTTCCGAGGCCGCTGCTCAGGGCCGCCGTGAACCGCATGTGGCAACAGGCCGCCGACACGCGGTGACATGACGTCACGCCGTTTCGCGCGGATCTACAAAAGTTCCCGCGCCGCGCTTGTCGCGGTGCTGACTTGACGGGGCTCGTGCCGACTCGCGACGATCGAACCTACGCTTGAGTAGGTTGTGAACGGCCTGCTGGCGCCCGCAAAGACGACCTCGTCCAGCGAAGGAACCGCATGTCCCTGACCCCCGAAGAGAAGTCCCAGACCGGCCTCATGCTCGACCTCGAGCCGGTGGTCGAGCAGGAACTGAACCGGCACCTGTCGATGGCCAAGGAATGGTTCCCGCACCAGTACGTCCCGTGGAGCGAGGGCCGCGACTTCGACGGACCGCTGAACGGCGAGCCGTGGTCCATCGAGCAGTCGAAGGTGACACCCGAGGCGCGCGACTCGCTGATCGTGAACCTGCTCACCGAGGACAACCTCCCCGGCTACCACCGCGCCATCGCCACGGTCTTCGGCCGCGACGGCGCCTGGGGCACCTGGGTGAACCGCTGGACGGCCGAGGAGAACCGGCACGGCATCGCCCTGCGCGACTACCTCACCGTGAGCCGCGCGGTCGACCCGGTCGCGCTGGAGCGCGCCCGCATGCACCACATGGAGGCCGGCTACGAGGCCGACCACGGCGACTCGTTCCTGCACGGGACGGCGTACGTGTCGTTCCAGGAGCTCGCGACCCGCGTGTCGCACCGCAACACCGGCAAGGCGTCCGGCGACCCCGTCTGCGAGCAGATGATGACCCGCATCGCCGCCGACGAGAACCTCCACATGATCTTCTACCGGAACCTGATGGCCGCCGCGCTGGAGGCCGCCCCGAACGAGACGATGCGGGCGGTCACCGACGTCGTGACGTCGTTCCAGATGCCCGGCCACAGCATCGACGGCTTCCTGCGCAAGTCGGTCGTCATCGCCAACGCCGGCATCTACGACCTGCGGCTCCACCACGACGACGTGCTCGTCCCGGTGCTGCGCAAGTGGGGCGTCTTCGACCGCACCGACCTGACCGGCGACGGCGAGAAGGCCCGCGAGGAGCTCGCCGAGTTCCTGGATCACCTCGACGCCGCCGCCACCAAGTTCGAGACCCGCCGCGAAGAGCGCCGCGCCCGCCAGGCGGCCCGCAAGGGCTGACGAGCCGGGAAACCGGGGGGCGCTTTCCGGCGTCAAAGGGTGCATGGGGACGCACAGGCGACTGGGCGGATATCGGTTACTGGACGAGATCGGCCGGGGGAGCACGGCGGTGGTCTACCTGGCCATGGACGCCGGCGGCCGGGAGGTCGCGGTCAAGGAGCTCGTTCCGGAGCTCACGGGGGAGCCGGAGGCGATCAGCCGGCTGGCGCGGGAGGTGCGGGCGCAGGCGCGGGTGCGCAGCGCCTACGTCGCCCGGCTGCTGGACGGCGCGCTCGCGGCGCCGCGGCCGCACGTGGTCATGCAGTACGTGCCGGGCTGCCCGCTGAACGACCTCGTCGCGGCGTACGGGCCGCTGCGCGGCGACCGGCTCGTCCGGTTCGCGCGGCGGCTGGCGCTGGCGCTCGGGGACGTCCACGACGCGGGCGTGCTGCACCGCGACGTGTCGCCCGGCAACGTCATCGTGCTGGGCGACCGGCCGACGCTGATCGACTTCGGTATCGCGCACGAGTCCGGCGCGGAGCAGATCACCAGGCGCGGCATGGTCGTGGGGACGCCCGCCTACCTGGCGCCCGAGCTGATCGAGGGGGAGCGCGCCACCACCGCGTCGGACGTGTTCTCGTGGGCGTCGACCGTGGCCTACGCGGCGACGGGCCGCCCGCCGTTCGGGCGCGGGTCGCTGCACGGGGTGTGCTTCAGGATCCTGCGCGGCCAGGCCGACATCGGCGGTGCTCCGGAGCCGCTGGCGGGGCTGCTGCGGGCGGCGTTCCGCCGCGACCCCGCGCAGCGCCCCTCCGCGCGCTGGTTCGCGGGGGCGCTGGCCGCCACGGAGGGCGACGGGGTGGTGGCGGCCTGATGGCTGGATCTCGTCGGCGGGATGGGCAAGGGTAGGGTTTCGGAAACGATGAAGGGAGCCGTCACGTCCGGGGACCGTATCGGCCACTACAGCGTCCAGCAGACCCTGGGGGAAGGGGGCATGGGCGTCGTCTACCTCGGCGCCGACCCCGAGGGGCGCAACGTGGCCATCAAGGTGCTGCGGCCCGCGGTCGCGGGGGACGCCACGGCGCGTCGCCGGCTGGCCCGCGAGGTCGACTCGATGCGCAGGGTGCACAGCCCGCACGTCGCCGAGATCCTCGACGCCGACGTGACGGCCGACCAGCCCTACATCGTGACCCAGTACGTGCCCGGCCGCACGCTGGAGGAGATCGTCGAGGAGTCCGGCCCGATCTACGGGCCGGCGCTGCAGCGGCTCGGCGTGGGACTGGCCTCGGCGCTGTCGGCGATCCACGGCGCGGGGATCGTGCACCGCGACATGAAGCCCGGCAACGTGATGCTCGTGGACGGCGAGCCCGTCGTGATCGACTTCGGCATCGCGCAGGCCGCCGACGCGACCCGGCTGACCGCGACCGGCATGGTCATCGGCACCCCCGGCTACCTCGCCCCGGAGATCATCGAGGGCGAGGACGCGGGCCCGCCGTCGGACGTGCACGCCTGGGGCGGGACGGTCGCCTACGCCGCGACCGGCCGCCCGCCCTTCGGCTCCGGCACCTTCGAGTCGATCTTCTACAAGATCATGCAGAGCACGCCCGACCTGGACGGCGTGCCCGAGGCGATGCTGCCCGTGCTGCGGTCGGCGATGGCGCGGCACCCGGCCGAGCGCCCGACGGCGGTCAACCTGGTGCAGCTCACGCGCCGCATCCACCTCGAAGCCACCATCACCGACCAGACGCGCGTCGACCGGCACTACCCGGCGCCGGGCGCGGCGGGCGCGGCCGGTGCGGTCGGCGCGGTCGGAGCGTCGCGGCCGGATGATCCGGCGGCCGACCACTCCCGGCAGTTCTCCATGCCGGCGTCGTCGCCGCAGGACCCGCCGTCGCCCGGAACGTCCTCGGCGGCGGCCGGGCTGCCGGTTCCCTCGCCCGCGCCCGTCCCGTCGCCCGCGCCCGTCCCGGCCCAGCCGAAGGACTTCGTGGGCCAGCTGCCGCCCGCCGCGCCGCCGCCCGTCCCGCCGCCCGGGCCCGCGCCGTTCAAGGCGGGGGAGCAGTACGGGCAGCGCGGCTACGGGCCGCCCGCCCCCTACGACCAGGGGCCCTACCAGGGCGGCTATCCGCCGCCGCAGTACGGGCCCCCGCAGAACCAGCCCCCGCAGCCCCCGCAGGGCGCGCTCCAGCGCGGCCCCTACGAGCCGGAGGCGCGGCAGCGTCCCGACCAGGCCCGCGCCGACGGGTCCGAGCGCGACAAGGAACGGCGCAAGCCCTACGGCTGGTACCGGGTGCTCAGCCTCATCGTGCTGGTGGCGCTGCTCGGGTTCGCCAACATCGCGCCGCTGCTCGCCCTCGGCGTCACCGTCGCCGGCGTGTTCGTCCTGCGGATGGGCGACAAGGCGGCCAAGGGCATGGAGGGCCGCCAGACGCGGCGGGGGCCGCGCTCGGGCGACGCCGTGGCGGCGGCGTTCCGGACGCCGCTGCACCTGCCCGGCGCCCTGATGTCCACCGTGCTGTGGACGTCGCTCAGCGGCGTCGCCGGGCTGGTCCTGCTCGGCGTGCTGATCTTCGCGAACCCGGACATGAACGCGGCCAAGGCCATCGCCTACACGGCCATGGCGGTGATCGGGCTGCTGTGCCTCGCGCCGGGCAGCGGCGCGCCCCGCCGCCAGCTCGCCCGCGTCTGGGGCGCTGTGCTGCCGCGCGCCGAGGCCGCGCTCGTCGGCGCGCTCATCCTCGGGATCTTCGCCGCGGTGCTGGTCGGGCTGTCGCAGCGGCAGCCGCCCGACACCACGCCGGTGGACGGGATGAGCCAGGACCTGGAGAGCCTGCGCACCGACGTCCACGATCTCGTCGCGAGCATCCCCGGGACGTGACGCGCGGCGCTCCCGCGACGGGGGCGCGGCCCCTCTCGGGTCGGTAGGGTGGCGACCCATTATGAGCGGTGAGACGAGCCACCAGGCGCACATCGGTCCGTACCGGCTGCTGTCCAGGCTGGGCGGCGGTACCGGCGACGTCCACCGCGCCGCGGGTCCCGATGGCCGCGACGTGGCTATCCGGCTCCTGCCTCCGGGCGCCGCCCCCGATGTGGCGCGGATGCGCGAGGTGCTCAGCCCCTACGTGGCGGACGTCCTGGACGGCGAGGCCGCCGGCCCGCGCCCCTACGTGGTGTTCCGGTTCGTCCCCGGGCGCCCGCTCGCGGAGACGGTCGCCGGGCAGGGGCCGATGTCGGGGGACGCGCTGCGACGCATGGCCTTCGGGCTGGCCAAGGCGCTCGCCGCCATCCATCTGACCGGCCTCGCGCACGGCGAGCTCGGGCCGGGGACGGTCCTGGTCGTGGACGACGCGCCGGTCGTCGTCGACTTCGCGCTGACCGCCGGCGCCGACGCGGGCGACGACGTCAGCGCGTGGGCGGCCACGGTAGCGTTCGCCGCCACCGGCCGTCCGGACGCGCCCGCCGAGGCGCTGCCCGCCGACCTGCGCCCGCTGGTGGCGGCCGCCTCGCATCCGGACCCGGCCGCGCGGCCGTCGGCGGCGGAGCTGGCGGAGGCCTCGTCCCGCCTGAAGCTCCCGGCCGCCGCCCCCGCCCCCCGCCCCGCCGAGGCGCCCGCGCCCTCGGCTCCCGCCGCGCCGCCCGGCCCCGCCGCGCCGGGCCCCGCCGCGGAGCGGGAGACGGCGGCGCATGAGACGGCGGCCCATGACATGGCGGTGACGCTGGGCTGGGCGCGGCTGCTCGCGGCCATGGTCGTGGTGGCCGGCGTCGGTGTCGTGATCATGCTGCCGATCGCGGGACTCGTCCTGACCCTGGTCGCGGTGACGCTGCTGCGCGTGGCGGGCACCACGGCGCGCGGCTGGGCGTGGGCGTTCGGGCGGACGCTGCTGACCGTCCCCTACGCGGCGGTGTTCACGGTCGCCGTCCCGCTCGGGCTCGCCGCGGCGTCGGCGGTCGGCGGGAAGCTGGACTCCCTCACGGCCTGCGCGTTCGGAGCCGGAGCCGGGGCCGCGGTGCTGTGGACGGCGCCGGGCGTCAGCGCCCCGCGCCGCCAGTTGGAGCGGATGTTCCTGCCGGTGGCGCGGCGGCCGCGCGCCGTCGCCGCCGCGGTCGTGGGCCTCGGCGTGCTGTGCCTGCTCGTCGGCGTCGGCGCGATGACGCTGACGCCGAGCTTCTCGCCGACCTACGGGCTCCAGCGGACGCTGGAGAGCTCGATGGACCGCCTCCAGCACGCCGTCAACAGGGTGTGAGGCATGATGTCCGTCACGTCCGGTTCGGAACGCCTCATGCACCGCAAACCCCCCGGGCACGTGGGTAAGGTCTCACGAACTGGGATTTGCCAGTAGGCTACCGGTGAGTAACATTAGGGTGCACGGCCGAACCGGGGACCCGGCTCCGAAGCACGTTCGGGTGTTTGGCAGGCTGTGACTGCGAAAGCGCATGCCCGCGTCGACCCGTCATGGGCGGCGCCCCTCTGCCGCTTACCTCAGCGGCCAACTGAGTGCAGGGAGGTCGGCCACCGGCCATGAACATCGTCGTCCTGGTGAAGCAGGTTCCCGATACGGAGAGCCCGCGCAAGCTGAAGTCCGATGACAGCACGCTCGACCGCGCCGCGGCGGACGGCGTCATCAACGAACTCTGCGAGTACGCCATCGAAGAGGCGCTGCGCATCAAGGAGGCCCACGGCGGCGAGGTGACCGTCCTCACCATGGGCCCCGACAAGGCCACCGACTCCATCCGCAAGTCGCTGGCGATGGGCGCCGACAAGGCCGTCCACCTCCTCGACGACGGCCTCGCGGGCTCCGACGCGCTGTCGACCTCGTACGCGCTGGAGCAGGCGCTCGGACGCACCGGGTTCGACCTGGTCGTCCTCGGCGCGGAGTCCACCGACGCGCGCACCGGCATGATCGCCGCGATGCTCGCCGAGCGCCTCGGCGTCCCGCAGCTGTCGCTCGCCAACAAGGTCGAGATCGACGGGACGTCCATCAAGGTGCAGCGGCAGACCGACTACGGCTTCGACCGTGTCGAGGCCAGCCTGCCCGCGGTGGTGTCCGTGGTGGAGAAGATCAACGAGCCGCGCTACCCCTCGTTCAAGGGGATCATGGCGGCCAAGAAGAAGCCGGTCGAGACGCTCGGCATCGGCGACGCCGGCATCGACGCGTCCCGGGTCGGCCTGGCGAACGCTTCGACCGAGGTGGTCGACTTCGCCGAGGCGCCGCCGCGCGCCAAGGGCGAGATCGTCACCGACGAGGGCGACGGCGGTGCGAAGATCGCCGAGTTCCTCGCGTCGAAGAAGTTCGTCTGACCGAGGAAGGGGATTGCAGACATGGCCGAGATTCTCGTCCTCGTCGACCACGTCGACGGTGAGGTCAAGAAGGTCACGCTCGAACTGCTGACGCTGGCGAACCGGCTCGGCGAGGCCGCCGCGGTATGGGTGGGCCCGGGCTATGAGAACGCCAGGGACAGGCTCGCCGAGTACGGTGCCGGCAGGGTCTACGTGGCCGCCGACGAGGAGCTGACCTCCTACGTCGTCGCCCCGAAGGCCGCGCTGCTGGCCCAGCTCGTCGGCGAGAAGTCCCCGGCCGCGGTGCTGGTGGCCGCGACCGGCGAGGGCAAGGAGATCGCGGGCCGCCTCGCCGTCAAGACCGGCTCCGGCGTGCTCACCGACGTCGTGGACGTCGCCGACGGCTTCGTCGGCGAGCACTCCATCTTCGGTGGCGCGATCATCGCGCACGCCAAGGTGAAGACGGGCACGCCGATCATCGCGGTGCGGCCGAACTCGGTCGCCCCGGTGGCGTCCCCGGCCACCCCGGCCGAGGAGCAGGTGTCGGTCACGCTCTCGGACGCCGACAAGGGCGCCAGGATCGTGGAGAAGGTCGTCCAGGAGAAGGGCGAGCGCCCGGACCTGACCGAGGCCGCGATCGTGGTCTCCGGCGGCCGCGGCGTCGGCGGCGCCGAGAACTTCAAGATCATCGAGGGGCTGGCCGACTCGCTCGGCGCGGCCGTCGGCGCCTCCCGCGCCGCGACCGACGCCGGCTGGTACCCGCACTCGTTCCAGGTCGGCCAGACCGGCAAGACGGTGTCGCCGCAGCTGTACATCGCGGTCGGCATCTCCGGCGCCATCCAGCACCGGGCCGGCATGCAGACCTCGAAGACCATCATCGCGGTCAACAAGGACCCCGAGGCGCCGATCTTCGAGCTCGTCGACTACGGCGTGGTGGGCGACCTGTTCCAGGTCGCGCCGCAGCTCACCGAGGAGATCAGCAAGCGCAAGTGATCTCGCGCGGACGGCCCGGCGACGCTCCGTCGCCGGGCCTTTCGCGGTTCCGGCCCCCGTCGGTCAGGAGCGTTCGGGCGACGGGTACGGGACGGCCTTGAGCAGCGCCGGCTTCACCACGTCGTTGACCTCCGCGTAGGGCAGGACGGTGTCCAGCTGGCCGCACGCCGACTCGTACCCCAGGACCGAGAGGTAGAAGGCGACGCGCAGGCCCCTCGGGGTGAGCGCCATGGTGACGTCGCCCGACTTGACGAAGGCGGACGGGTTGTCGGTGCCCTGCGGCAGGCCGGCGCCGCCGCCCGTCTCGCCCCTGCCGCAGAAGGCTCCGCCCGGCTGGCCCGCCTTGATCCTGCGGTCCAGCGGCTTGAGGCCCTGCTCGGTCGGGACGCGGAACAGGTCGAGCGGCTTGTAGGACGCCCCCGTCTTGAGATCGACGGTCGCGGCCTGGGACTGGTCCCAGCCCGTCCCGCGCTCGCCGCGCAGCTCGACCTTGTACCAGACGGACAGCAGCCGGTCGTTGCGCAGGAGGATCTCCGGCGTCACGACATCGGTGTAGGCGCCGCGGCCGATGTCCTTCAGGCCGCCGCGCGTCTTCGCCCAGCGCTGGTCGAGCGGCGCCCGCAGCGCTTGGTTGATCTTGCGGTTGAGTGCGGCGCCCCCGCCCGTGACACGCACGAACCGGCCCTGTGCCTGGAACGTCATCCCGCCGCCGAGGCTCTGCCGCGGCTCGCTGAGCGCGACCAGCCGCGCGACGATCGGCTTGGGCGCCTCCTCCGCCGTCGCGACGTAGACCGCCGCGCCGCCGCCCACGGCCACGGCCGCGGCACCGCCCGCGACGGCCGCCGTGCCCTTCGCGCCGAGCGTGCCGATGACGCCCTTGCCCGCCGCGCCGGCCGCGCCGGCGCCGCCCGTCCCCGCGGCGCCTCCCGTCCCGGCCGCCCCGGCGGCGCCCGCGGCTCCGGCCGCCCCCGCCGACGCGCCGCCTCCGCCGAGTCCGAGCGCGGTCAGCGGGAACAGCACCGACAGCGCGGCGGCGGCGCCCGCGAGCGTGCGGACGCCGCGCCCCTCCCAGTCGGGCCCGTACGCGGCGGCCGCCACCGACTCCAGTTCGGAGACGAACGCGGCGGCGCCCATCGGACGGTCCCACGGGTTCTTCGCCAGCCCGCGCTCGATCAGCGGGCGGAGCGGCCCGGGGACGTCGTGCACCGGGATCGGGGCCGTGAGGTGGCGGCCCATCAGCGCGGTCTGGTCCTGCGCGGTGTACGGGCGGCGTCCCGTCACGCACTCGAAGAACACGCACGCCGCCGCGTAGACGTCGGTCGCGGGGGAGGCGGGCTCGTCCCGCCACTGCTCGGGCGCCATGTAGACGGGCGTCCCCGACCGGCCGGACGCGCCCGCGTCCACCGCGATGCCGAAGTCGATCAGCTTGCTCAGCCCGTCGGCGCGCACGATCACGTTCGCGGGCTTGTAGTCGCGGTGGACGATGCCGAGGCCGTGCGCGGCGGCGAGGCCGAGCAGCGAGCCCTTGAGCACCGCCAGGGCGGCCTCGGGCGCCAGCGGCCCCCGCTCGGCGAGCACCGACTTCAGCGGCGCCCCGTCCACCGCCTCCATGACGATCGCCGCGCCGTCCGGCGTCTCGACGAGCCCGAACAGCTGGGCGACGAACGGGTCGCGCAGCCGGCTGAGCAGGCCGGCCTCGCCGCGGAACCGCTCGCGGAACTCCGCGTCCCCGGCGAGGGCCGGCGAAAGATACTTGATCGCCGCCGGGCGGCCCGTCGCGTCGTGCCGCGCGAGCACGACGCGACCCTGCGCGCCCTCGCCGAGCACGCGCAGCTCGCTGTAGCCCGGAACCCGCCATCCGCTCATAACGCCCCCACACACCCGTCGTGGAAGGGGTTATATCGGATGGCGGCCTCAGGCGGCGACGGGTTCCGGCCGCGAGCCGTCCCGCGCCGGAGCCTCCGCGGGCTCGGCCGGGGCGGGAACGGAGACGTCCGCGGCCGTGCGCAGCGGCGCGTACCGGGCGCCCGCCGCGATCAGCAGCGCCAGCACGACGACCACGCCGACGCCGACCCGCAGGGACGTGGCCTCCGACAGGAAGCCGACCACGACCGGGCCGAGCAGCAGGCCGCCGTAGCCCATCGCGCCGACCTGCGCGACGGCCGCGGCGGGACGGTCCGGCGCGGCGGAGCCCGCCAGCGAGATCGTCGTCGGGACGACCGTGCAGACCACGAGCCCGGTCAGGAAGAACCCGGCGATCGCCACCGCCGGGACCGGCGCCAGCACGACGACGGTCATCCCGACGGCGGTGCCGAGGCCCGCGCCGACCAGCAGCCGGCGGGTGCCGACCCGCATCCGGACGCGGTCGCCGACGAGCCGGCCGAGCAGCATCGCCAGCTCGAACACCGGGTAGCCCGCCGCGGCGACGGCCTCGGTCGCGCCGAGCTCGTCGTGCAGCAGCAGCCCGCTCCAGTCGGCGATCGACCCCTCGGTCATGAACGCGATGAACGCGAGCACGCCGATCAGGTAGACGGCGGCGGGCATCCGGCGCGCCCTGCGTCCCGTCCCGGACGCGGCGGGCGCGGCGGGGTCGGGCAGGTAGCTGCGGCCGAGCGCGAGCCCGGCGGGCACCGACAGCAGCGCGGTGACCAGCACGGTCTCGGTGAACCCAAAGCCGGCCGCGGCCGTGGCGACGCCGAACAGGCCGCCGCTCATCGCGCCGACGCACCAGCCGGCGTGCATGCCGCTCATGATGGACCGGCGGTACGCCTGCTCGACGACGCTGCCCTGCGCGTTCATCGCGATGTCGGTGATCCCGAACGTCATGCCGAACAGCGCGACGGCGCCGAGGAGCACGCCGTAGGTGGGGGCGAGCGCCACCGCCGCGTAGGACAGTCCCGTCAGCGGCAGGGCGACCCGCAGGACGGTGCGGCTGCCGGCGCGCGCCATCACGCCGCGCAGCGCCTGCATGGCCGCGATCGCGCCGAGCCCCCAGACGAGGACGACGATGCCGATCTCGCCCTCGTTCGTCCCGAACTTGCCGGCCAGCGCGGGCATGCGCGCCACCCACACTCCGGTCAGCAGACCGGCCAGTGCGAAGGTCAGGAACGTCCCCGAACGGGCACGGAACAGCATTGTTCACCTCTTTCTCGGCTCGGCGGGGCGCACCCCGGCGGATGGCATGCGGCGTCGTGTGACGTGCGTCATGGAACGCTCCAAGCCCGGATGAGGGCGGAACGTCCGGAAGATCGGGTGGGGCGCGCGGCGCCCCGGCGTCAGCGCTCCAGCAGCTCCAGCAGCCGCTGTCTCAGCGCTCGGAGCTGTTCGGCGTCGTACAGCCCGGGGTCATGGCTGACCACCTCCCAGAGGCCCTCGGCCGCCAGCCTGACGACCGCCGCGTTGCCCGGGTCGGGACCGCCCGCCGGGTCGGGCGCGTGCCAGCGGCGCATCGCCTCGTTCAGCGGCTCGGCCTGCTCGGGGTCGGCGGCCGCGGCCGTGATGGCCGACCACCGCCGGTAGGCGCGGGCCTCACCGGTGAGGATCTCGAACGTGGCCTCGACGTAGGCGCGGGTGTAGGAGCCCGGCGTGCCGTCGTCGTGGGAGGCGATCAGGTCGTCGAACTCCTCGATGACCCGCGCCACCATGGCCCGCACGAGCGCCTCCTTGGTGGGGAAGTGGTAGAGCAGCCCTCCCTTGCTGACGCCGGCGCGGTCGGCGACCGCGCTGAGCGTCAGCGCCTGCGTCCCCTGCTCGAAGAGCACGGACTCGGCGGCGTCCAAGAGGGCTTCTCGTTTCATGACGCTCCTACTGTACCGGCTGGACGGTATACGGCCAACAGCGCCGTACCGGCCGCTATTCCGCCCTGGTCGGGAGGCGGGTTCCGGCCGTCCCCCCGGCCCCGCGAAGGGAACAGGAAGGGCGCGGATACTGTTGTCGGCGTGGTGACCTACCTCGACCATGCGGCGACCACTCCGATGCGGCCCGAGGCCGTCGAGGCGATGACGGCGGAGCTGCGCGAGCTCGGCAACCCCTCGTCGCTGCACGCGGCGGGCCGGCGGGCCCGGCGCGTCGTCGAGGAGTCCCGCGAGATCATCGCCGAGGCGTTCGGCGCCCGCCCGAGCGAGGTCGTGTTCACCTCCGGCGGCACCGAGGCCGACAACCTCGCCGTCAAGGGGATCTACTGGGCGCGCCGCGCAGCCGACCCGGCCCGCACCCGCGTGCTCGTCGGCGCCGTCGAGCACCACGCCGTCCTGGACGCGGTCCAGTGGCTCACCACCCACGAGGGCGCCCGGGTCGACGTCGTCCCGGTCGACGGGCTCGGCCGCGTCACCCCCGACGCGCTGCGCGAACTGCTCGGCTCCGGCGACGACGTGGCGCTCGCCACCGTGATGTGGGCCAACAACGAGGTCGGCACCGTCCAGCCCGTCGCCGAGCTGGCCGCCGCCGCCGGAGAGCGCGGCGTCCCGCTGCACACCGACGCCGTCCAGGCCGCTGGCCAGCTGCCCGTCGGGTTCGCGGCGAGCGGCGCGCAGGCCCTGACCATCACCGGCCACAAGCTCGGCGGCCCCATCGGCGTCGGCGCCCTGCTGCTGGCCAAGCCGAAACCGCCGGTGTTCCTCGACCCGGTGCCGCTGCTGCACGGCGGCGGCCAGGAGCGCGACGTCCGGTCCGGGACGCTCGACGCCCCCGCCATCGCGGGGTTCGCCGCCGCCGTCCAGGCCTCGCTCGCCCACCGCGACGCCGAGGCCGCCCGCCTCGCCGGGCTGCGCGACGAGCTGATCGCCGCCGTGCGGGACGCCGTCCCCGAGGCGGTGCTGAACGGCGACCCGGACGACCGCCTCCCCGGCAACGCGCACTTCTCCTTCCCCGGCTGCGAGGGCGACGCCCTCCTCATGCTGCTGGACGCGCGCGGCATCGCCTGCTCCACCGGCTCGGCGTGCTCGGCGGGCGTCTCCCAGCCCAGCCACGTCCTGGTCGCCATGGACGCGGGGGCCGAACGCGCCCGCGGCTCGCTGCGCTTCTCCCTCGGCCACACCAGCACCGAGGCCGACGTGAAGGCCCTCGCCGGCGCCATCGGCCCGGTCGTCGAGCGCGCCCGCCGCGCGGGTCTCAGCTGACGCTGGTTTGACCGTTCCTTGAACGGGGACAGCGTGGCCGTGACGACGGATGTGAGCCACGGGCTCAAGCAGGCGGCGGGACACCCCTGGTTCCACCACATGTCCCGGGTGGGGCTGGTCGCGCGCGGCCTGCTCTACCTCCTCATCGGCTGGCTGGCCCTCCAGGTCGCCTTCGGCGGCGGCGGGAAGGAGGCCGACCGCACGGGCGCGCTGGAGACCATCGCCGACAAGCCGGGCGGCCTCGTCCTCATCGGGCTGATGGCGGTCGGCTTCGCCGCGCTCGTCCTCTGGCAGGTCGCGGAGGCCCTGCTCGGCCGTCCCGTCCCGGACGGCGACAAGGCGACCAAGCGCCTGGGGTCGGCCGCACGCGCCGTCATCTACGCGGTCGCGTTCGTGGGGACCCTCGCGTTCCTCTTCGGCCACCACGGCTCGTCCAGCGACAAGCAGTCCAAGACCTACACCGCGCGGCTCATGGAGGCGCCCGGCGGCCGCTGGCTCGTCCTGGCGGTCGCGGTGGGCTTCGTCGTCGTGGGCGCGGTCATGGTCGTGAACGCTTTCCGGCACAAGTTCATGAAGGAACTGAAGTCCTGGGAGATGGGCAAGACCGCCCGCCGCGTCGTCAAGCCCCTCGCCATGGTCGGCAACACCGCCCGCGGCCTCGTCGTCGCCGCCGTCGGCGCCTTCCTCGCCTACGCGGCCATCAGCTTTCAGCCCGACAAGGCCCAGGGCCTGGACGGAACGCTCCGCGAGTTCGCCGACACCCCCGCCGGCCCCTGGGGCCTGGCCGCCATAGCCCTGGGCGTCATCACCTTCGGCCTCTACAACTTCTGCGAGGCGCGCTACCGCAAGGTGGATGCAAGCAACTAGCTCACAGGCTCGAACCCCGGCCACCGGTCACGGGCAGGCGCGTGGAGCGAGCGCAGCGAGCATGCGTCGAGCCGGGCGACCGCAGCGACACGCAGACAACCCGCACGGGCACGGAAACCCGCACCGTGGCGTGAGGATCGCCCGGCTCGCAACGGGGGTTCCAGGGGGTCGCCCCCCTGGAAGTTATGGCTGGTAGGGGGCGAGGGCTCGCCAGCCGGGGTCGTTGGTGGAGGCGACCTTGGCCTTGCCCTCCGGCCAGCCTGCGGCGAGCTGGTCGAGCTCGGAGATGACGCCGGAGTCGGGGTCGGCGTACAGGTGGAAGACGCGCAGGCCGTCGCCCGTCTCGCGGACGGCGAGGACGGCCCGGTCGCCGAGCTTGGCGAGCTTCTTCTCGAACGCGCGCAGCGCGCCCGACGACGGCTCGACGGGCAGCCGGTCGGGGTTGCTGTTGGCGTACGGGACGCTGATCGCCACGTGCAGGTCGCAGAGCGGGTAGTCCTGCCGGTGCAGCGGGAACCGGGCGCCGAGGCGGGCGGGGTGGCCGCGGGGCGTGCGGCCCTCGCCGGTCAGCCACGCGGGCTCGGCGAACGGCTCGGAGATCTGCTCCACGACCGCGGACAGCATGGACGGCGGCAGCGAGTCGATCGGCGCCTCGGTCGCGATCGTGATCTCGCCGACCCAGCGGGCCACGTCGTCCTCCCCGAGCGCCCAGTGCAGGACGTTCAGCGCGACCTGGAGCTGCTGCTCCTCGGAGACGAACAGGAAGTCGGGGTGGTAGGCGGTGATGTGCACGCGGGCGCGGTCGGCGTCGGCGCGCATGCCGAGCCGGACGTACTCCAGGTCGAACTCGTGGTCGCCGAGGATGAGGTCCTGCCCGAGCATCTCCGGGTCGGCCTGGCGGGACGGGTGGAAGCTCCAGCCGCCCGCCGCGGAGCCGGTCGGGGCGGAGCGCGCCCAGCGCTCGGTCAGGCCGCGCAGCTCGGGGTCGCCGCCGCCGGTGACGGTCAGCGAGGGGTTGCGGTCGTCGGCGCCGCCGATCTCCCACTGCAGCCCGGGATGGATCTTGTGGACGCGGCGGGACAGCTCCTCCATCGTCTCGGCGGACAGGCCCTCGCCGGGCACGGCCGGATCGGACTCCTCGGACTGCTCCGGCCCGGGGGCCAGCGAGGCCTCGATCGTCGGGCGGGCCTGCGCCCACCACTCCCAGAACTCGCTGATGGCGGGCGGTGCGGCGGCGGACGCCTCGCGCGGACGGCGGAAGATTCCCATAGCGGCCCCAATCGTACGCGGAAATGACGTCGGCGGACCGGGCCACGCCGCGTACGCTCGAAGGACTATGCCTCTCCGTGTACTCGCCGCCATGTCGGGCGGCGTCGACTCCGCCGTGGCCGCAGCCCGCGCCGCCGAGGCCGGGCACGACGTGACCGGCGTCCACATGGCCCTGTCCAGCAACCCCCAGTCGTACCGGACGGGGGCGCGCGGATGCTGCACCCTGGAGGACTCCAGGGACGCCCGCCGCGCCGCCGACGTGATCGGCATCCCGTTCTACGTCTGGGACCTCGCCGAACGCTTCCACCGGGACGTGGTGGAGGACTTCGTCAGCGAGTACGCGGCGGGCCGCACCCCGAACCCGTGCCTGCGCTGCAACGAGAAGATCAAGTTCGCCGCGCTGCTGGACCGCGCGATGGCGCTCGGGTTCGACGCCGTCTGCACCGGCCACTACGCGCGGCTCGACGGCGGCGTCCTGCGCCGCGGTGTCGACGCGGGCAAGGACCAGTCGTACGTGCTGGCCGTCTGCACGCCCGAGCAGCTCGCGCACGCCCTGTTCCCGCTCGGCGACACCTCCAAGGCCGACATCCGGCGGGAGGCGGAGCGGCGCGGCATCCAGGTCGCCGACAAGCCCGACAGCCACGACATCTGCTTCATCGCCGACGGCGACACCCGCGGCTTCCTCGCCGAGCGGCTGGGGGCGGCGCCCGGCCCGATCATCGACGCCGACGGCAACGAGGTCGGCGAGCACGACGGCGCGTACGCCTACACGATCGGCCAGCGCAAGGGCCTGCGGATCGGCACCCCGGCGCCGGACGGCCGGCCCCGCTACGTCCTGGACATCTCCCCGGTCACCAACACCGTGACCGTGGGGCCGCGCGAGTCGCTGGACGTCCACGAGATCACCGGTGAGCGCCCGGTGTGGCTGAGCGAGGCCCCGCAGGGCCCCTTCGGCTGCCAGGTCCAGCTCCGCGCGCACGGCGAGGTCTACGACTGCACGGCCGAGCAGACCGGGGACGATCTCCGCATCCGGCTGGCCACCCCCGCGCGGGGAGTGGCGACCGGCCAGGCCGCCGTCCTCTACGACGGCGACCGCGTCCTCGCCTCCGCCACGATCGCCGAGACCGCGCGCGTCACCGCCTGACCAGGGCGCCGGAAGGAGAGCGTGATGCGCTTCGGAGTCTCGACGTTCGTGACCGATGAGGGAATTGGTCCCACCGCGCTCGGGCGGGCGCTGGAGGAACGCGGGTTCGGTTCCCTGTTCGTCACCGAGCACACGCACATCCCGGTGAGCCGGGAGACGGCCTATCCGGGCGGCGGCGACCTGCCGCGCGTCTACTACCGGACGCTCGACCCGTTCGTCGTCCTGTCGGCGGCCGCCGCCGTCACCGCGCGGCTCCGGCTCGGGACGGGCGTCGCGCTGGTCGTCCAGCGCGACCCGATCACCCTGGCGAAGGAGGTCGCCTCCCTCGACCTGGTCTCCGGCGGCCGCGCCGCGCTCGGCGTCGGCGCCGGCTGGAACCGGGAGGAGATGCGCGACCACGGCACCGACCCGGCGACCCGGATGCGGCTGATGCGCGAACGGGTCCTCGCGGTCAAGGAGCTGTGGACGCAGGAACACGCCGAGTTCCACGGCGAGTTCGTCGACTTCGACCCGGTGTTCTCCTACCCCAAGCCCGTCCAGGACCCGCATCCGCCCGTACTGGTCGGCGGCTCGGGGCCGACGGCTCTCGACCGGGTCGCCGAGTACGGCGACGGATGGATGCCGCTCTACGGAACCGGCGACCTCGCCACCCGCATCGCGGACCTGCGCGGACGAACGAACCGCCGGGTGCCGGTCACCGTCTTCGCCGTCCCGGGCAGACCGGAGGCCCTCGCCGAACTGGAGGCCGCGGGCGCCGACGAGGTCCTGTTCCACCTGCGCACCGAGCCGGAGAACGACACACTCCGCAACCTCGACCGGCTCGCCGCGCTGCTGTGATCAGCGCATCGCGGCGCCGATAGGCTTCGAGGGTGACGAGCTTTCCGTGGCAGGCCGGGTCGGCGACCGGCGTCGGGTCCTATCCGGGGGAGGACCCCGCCGAGGCGCTGCGGATCGTCCTCGGCGAACTGCCCGACCTGCCGCACCTGCCCGAACTGCCCGCCCGCGGCCCCGGCGCCGACCTGGCGGGACGGACCGCCGGCCTGCTGGTCGAGATGCCCGTGCACCTGGAGCCGTCCGGCTGGCGCTTCTCCGACCGCCCGGGCCGCGACATGCAGCGCTCCCGCGACCACCTCGCCCGCGACCTGGACGTCCTGGAGGAACTCGCGGGCGCCCACGACGGCCCGTTCAAGATCCAGGTCTGCGGCCCCTGGACCCTGGCCGCCTCGATCGAACTGCGGCACGGCGACCGGGCACTGAAGGACCCGGGCGCCGTCCGAGACCTGACCGCCTCGCTGGCCGAGGGCGTCGCCGCCCACGTGGCCGACGTCCAGCGCCGCCTGCCGGCGGCGCAGATCGTCCTCCAGCTGGACGAGCCCAGCCTGCCCGCCGCCCTGGCCGGGACGGTCCCGACCGCCAGCGGCTTCTCCCGCCTACGGGCGATCGAGGAGCCGATCGCCGAAGAGGCCCTCCGCACCGTGATCGACGCGACGGACGCTTACCCCGTCGTCCACTGCTGCGCCCGGAACGTCCCCTACAACCTCCTGCGCGGCGCCGGCGCAAAGGCCCTCTCAATCGACCTGCGCCTAGTCCCAAGACGCGACGACGACGCGGTAGGCGAGGCGATCGACGCAGGGATAGCCCTGCTCCTAGGTGCAGTCCCCGCCACCGACGCAGCCCTCCCGCCCCTCAAGGCGACCGCCGAACCGGTGCGGGACCTATGGCGCCGCTTCGGCTTCCCACCCAAGCAACTGGCGGAACAAGTCGTGATCACCCCGACTTGCGGCATGGCAAGCGCCTCCCCTCGCCACGTCCGCGCCGCTCTGAAACGCTCCCGCGAAACCGCCCGCATGCTCCACGAAGCCGCCGAGTAACCCGGAACGCTTCGCGGCGAGCGCGCTGCGGCTGAGAACCGTGTAAGCCCCTCCTGGCAAGCGGAGGCAAGACCTTCTTCCTAGCTGGGGGGCGAGCCGCCGTTCTCTATCGCCGGCTCGTGCCTTGTCAGTTCACCCGCAGGGCGAAGCGGCCTCGGAGCCAGGCGAGGATGCGCTGGGCGAGGGGCAGTCTGATGCGGTGGATGCCGAGGATTACTAGGGGTTGGCGGCTCTGCTTGTCCCAGGCGGCCGGGAGGAAGACCGAGCCTGCGTGGACGTAGAACCTGGCTCCGGGGTGTGGGCGGTGGCCGTGGGGTGGGTGCCAGGAGAGTTGGCCTGAGCCGGTGATCTGGGTTGAGAGCCAGGTGCCCGGCTTGTCGCCGTTGGTGGAGAAGAGGGCCGCCTGCTCCAGTGCCTCCGGGGTGAACTGGCAGGCTCTGGCCAGATCGTCCGGTGTCTTGTCGAACAGCCTCATCGACTGGTGCAGGACCGTCAGCGCGGTGAACGGCGTGGCGCTGCCGGGGGTGTGACGCATCGGGATGCAGATCTCTCCGCCCTCGGCGATGACGAAGAAGTCGTTGGGTGTGCGCGAGCGGTACCAGGCGGGGCGTTCGCGCGAAGCGTGGGCGTCGCGGGACAACTGCCGCCGTAGTTCGGCCTTGGCCTGGTTCTTCTCCCAGTCGCTCAGCCGGCGCTCTGGGAAGCCCGCCGTGCGTTGGGCGTAGCGGTCCAGGGCGTGCTCGCTGAAGCCGATCCGGGCGGTCAGCTCGTTGCTCGCCAGCGCGAACGGGTCGATCTTCTCGCCGCCCAGGCCGCGGGCCCGCAGCCAGGCCGGGAAGAACTCGCAGCCGGTGGCCAGCCACTCGCCCTTCTCGGTGCGGGTCAGCTGCATGATCAGTGTTTCCTCGATGAGGACGAAGTGGCCGGAGCGGCTGCGCTTCCCGCTGAACGGGTGCGGCAACCGGTCGACGACGCGGCCCTTGCGCTTCTCCTTGTCGAGCCAGGTCCTGGCCTGGTCGCGGTTGTAGCCGAGGACCGCCGCCGCGCGGTCGGCCGCGGAATGAGTGATGATGACATGTCGTGCGTCGAGCACGTGTCTCCCTTTCTGGCATCCCCCCGGCCCGGGGGAAGAGTGTGCCGCCTGGTGATTCGCCTCGTCGGCATTTCGGCCGAAGAGATGCTTACACGCGCAGTTCCACCAGTGTCGGGGGGACGCGGACGCCGTTGGGGCGGGCGAGGGAGCCAGGGCGTGCCCCGCGGGGGCGCTGTTGATGATCTCGCTACCGGGGGTCCCGGTTCGTCCCGTAGAGGTGACCGACTGTCGATCGGACCGTCACGTCGCCGCCGGGCGGCGGGCCGCGGCCGTTGCGGCCAACAAGATGACAGATGTGGACAAAAGTAGCGAGCATGGATCGAAGTCCGACACGCTCGGCCGACCGCCCCTCGTGCGGCCGATTGTCGGACCCGTTGGCGAGAATGGGGGCATGACCATGAGCGACGGCGTTCCGGCCGAGGCGCGGCAGCGCCACAAGGAGCTGAGCGAGCGGCTCGACGAGGCCAACTACCGGTACTACGTCCTCGACCAGCCGACGCTCTCCGACGCCGAGTACGACCGGATGATGCGCGACATCCGCGCGCTGGAGGAGCGGCATCCGGAACTGGTCACGCCCGACTCGCCGACGCAGCGGGTCGGCGCGCCGATCGTCACCGACTTCGCGACCGTCCAGCACCTGGAGCGGATGCAGAGCCTGGACAACGCGATGAGCGCCGACGAGCTGCTCGCCTGGGACGAGCGGGTCGTCAAGGAGGTCGGCGAGGTCGCCGGCTACCTGTGCGAGCTGAAGATCGACGGGCTGGCGATCGCGCTGACCTACGAGAAGGGGCGGCTCACGCGCGGGGTCACCCGCGGCGACGGGCGCACCGGCGAGGACGTCACCAACAACGTCCGCACCATCGCCGACATCCCCTCCCGGCTGGCCGGCGACGGCTGGCCGGACGTGCTGGAGGTCCGCGGCGAGGTCTTCCTGCCGGTCGAGGGGTTCGAGCAGGTCAACGCGGTCCAGATCGAGGCGGGCAAGGAGCCCTTCGCCAACCCGCGCAACGCGGCGGCGGGCTCGCTGCGGCAGAAGGACCCGCGGGTCACCGCACACCGGCCGCTCGGCATGCTCGTCCACGGGTTCGGCGCGTGGCGGGGCGGGACGCAGCCCGACAGCCAGTCCGGCGCGTACGAGCTGATGCGCGGGTGGGGCCTGCCGGTCAGCGACCGCTACAAGGTCGTCGGCGGGCTCGGCGCCGTCCGCGAGTACATCGAGGAGTACGGCGAGGACCGGCACGGCACCGCCTACGAGATCGACGGGGTCGTGGTCAAGGTCGACCAGTTCGCGCTGCAGCGGCGGCTCGGGTCGACGAGCCGGGCGCCGCGCTGGGCGATCGCGTGGAAGTACCCGCCCGAGGAGGTCAACACCAAGCTCCTCGACATCAAGGTCGGGGTGGGGCGGACGGGGCGCGTCACGCCCTACGGGGTGATGGAGCCGATCAAGGTCGCCGGGTCCACGGTCGAGCGGGCGACGCTGCACAACGCGAGCGAGGTCAGGCGCAAGGGCGTGCTGATCGGCGACACGGTCGTGCTGCGCAAGGCGGGCGACGTCATCCCCGAGATCGTCGCGCCGGTGACCGGGCTGCGCGACGGGTCGGAGCGCGAGTTCGTCATGCCGGGCACGTGCCCCGAGTGCGGGACGGAGCTGGCGTACGAGAAGGAGGGCGACGTCGACATCCGCTGCCCGAACGCCAGGAGCTGCCCCGGCCAGCTGCGCGAGCGGCTGTTCTACCTGGCGAGCCGCAAGGTGCTCGACATCGAGGCGCTCGGCTACGTCGCGGCGACGGCGCTCACCCAGCCGCTGGAGCCGAGCGACCCGCCGGTGAAGAACGAGGGCGACCTGTTCCACATCACCGTCGACCAGCTGCTCCCGATCAGGAGCCTCGTCCTCGACCAGCGGACCGGGACGACCAAGACCGACCCGAAGACCGGCGAGCCGAAGGTCGTGTCGTTCTTCGCCAACAAGGAGGGCGAGCCGAAGAAGACGGTCGAGATCCTCTTCGAGGAGCTGGAGAAGGCCAAGCGGCAGCCGCTGTGGCGGGTGCTGGTGGCGCTGTCGATCCGGCACGTGGGGCCGTCCGCCGCCCAGGACCTCGCGCGCGAGATGCGCTCGCTGGACGCGATCGCCGAGGCGTCGGAGGAGGAGCTCGCCGCGGTCGACGGCGTCGGCCCGACCATCGCCGCGTCGATCAAGAAGTGGTTCGAGGAGCCCTGGCACCGCGAGATCGTCGACAAGTGGCGGGCCGCCGGTGTCCGGATGGAGGACGAGGGCGCCGCGGGCCCGCGCCCGCTGGAGGGCGTCACGGTGGTGATCACCGGGTCGCTGGAGGGGTTCAGCCGCGACTCGGCGACCGAGGCGGTGCAGCGGCTCGGCGGCAAGGTGTCCGGCTCGGTGTCGAAGAAGACGGGCTTCGTGGTCGTCGGCGACAGCCCAGGGTCGAAATACGACAAAGCGGTCAAGTTGGGCGTGCCGGTCCTCGCCGAGGAGGGGTTCCGGGTCCTACTGTCCGATGGGCCAGATGCGGCCAAAAACGTAACTATGCGCGCCGAGGCCTAACACGGTGTGGTTGCGGGGGTTTCGACCAGGGTTGCGTTACTCAGGGGTACACTTCCACTACCCACCGCCGAGGGACGGGCGTGGAAAGGAAATAACGGAACGTACGCAACCGGTTTCGCGAAGTTGAGCGAAGGCCGTACCCTCCCTCACATCACGACCCACACCTGAAATCTCCGGACGTAACACCCGGGGGGCGTCCCCCGAGGTCGGGGACGCCCGGTGCCGGGGGACGGCCCCCCGCAGCCCCCCGAGGATGTGATGAAGGACCCGAACAACACGCGGAACACGGCGCCACGCCGTGGCTCCCCGTTGTGGATCTACTTCGTCGTCGTCATCCTGCTCGGCGTCGCCGCCGGGGTCGCCGCGTTCTCCGGGCTGACCCGCGCCGACCTGGACGCCCTCGCCGGCACCCCGGTGTTCTGGATCCTCGCCTGCTTCATCATCTTCGGCGAGCTGAGGCCGATCATCACGCCCGGGAGCACCGAGAACAACGGCGCCACCACCTCGACCACGTTCTCGTTCGCCGCGCTGCTGTACGCGGGGCTGCCCATCGCCGCCGCCCTCCAGGCCGCCGCCGTGATCACCTGCGGGATCTTCCGCGGCCGCTCCCCGCACCGCATCGCCTTCAACGTCGCCCAGTACACCCTCAGCCTGGCCGCCGCCCAGCTCGTCCTCGCGCTCTCCGGCGACCTCGCGACCCCCTCGCGGCTGTGGGTGCCGCACGGCTCCGACCTGCCCGCGATCGCGCTCGCCGGCGCCGTCTACTTCGCCTGCAACGACACCCTCGTCGGCGCCGCCGTCGCGCTGCACGCCCGCGTCTCGCTCGTCAAGGCGCTCCGCTGGGACCTCGCCTACCAGGTCCTCGTGCACCTGGCGCTGCTCGGCCTCGCCCCGCTGATGGTGATCGCGATGGACCGGTCCGCCGTCTTCGTGCCGCTGATCGTCCTGCCGTTCATCGCCGTCTACCTCAACGCCTCCGTCTCGGTCCGGCGCGAGCACCAGGCGCTGCACGACGGGCTGACCGGCCTGCCCAACCGCAAGCTGCTGATCGTCCGCACCGAGGAGGCCCTCGCCGAGGCGCGCGGCGCGGACCGGCGGCTCCCGCGCGCCGCCGGCCTCGGGGCCCGGCGGCGCAAGGCGGCCGACCCGCCGGACCAGCGCGCCGGGCTGTTCCTGCTCGACCTCGACCGGTTCAAGGAGGTCAACGACACCCTCGGGCACCCCACCGGCGACCGGCTGCTGCAACTCGTCGCGCACCGGCTCACCCACAGCGTCCGCCCCGGCGACCTCGTCGCGCGGCTCGGCGGCGACGAGTTCGCGGTGCTGCTGCCCACCGTCCGGGACGAGGCCGCCGCCCGCGAGGTCGCCGCCCGGCTGCGCGCCGCGCTGTCCGAACCCGTCCGGCTGGACGGCATGTCGTTCGACCTTGAGGCCAGCGTCGGCATCGCGCTGTTCCCCGACCACGCGCCCGACTTCGAGCTGCTGCTGCAACGCGCCGACGTCGCCATGTACAACGCCAAGGAGGCCCGGACCGGCGTCGAGACGTACTCGCCCGGCAAGGACCGCAACTCCCCGGCCCGGCTCAGCATGCTCGGCGACCTGCGCCGCGCCCTCGACCGCTCCGAGCTGGAGCTGTTCTACCAGCCGAAGATCTCGCTGCGGGACGGCCACCTCGTCGGCATGGAGGCCCTGCTGCGCTGGCGCCACCCCGACCAGGGCCTCCTGGAACCCGAGGCGTTCCTGTCGGTCGCCGAGCAGACCTACCTGATGCGCTCGATCACCCACTACGTGGTGCAGGCCGCGCTCGCCCAGACCGCCGCGTGGTGGCGGGCCGACATGCCCGTCCAGGTGGCGGTGAACGCCTCGGGACGCGACCTGCTCGACACCGGCCTCACCGAGGTCATCGAGGAGGGCCTGCTCGCCCGCGGCCTGCCCGCCGCCGCGCTCCAGCTGGAGATCACCGAGCGCATCCTGATGAACGAGCCCGCCTACGCCTCCGACACCGTCAGCGCCCTCGCCGAGCTCGGCATCCCGCTCAGCCTGGACGACTTCGGCACCGGCTACTCCTCCCTCGTCCGGCTCAAGCGCCTGCCCGTCGAGGAGATCAAGATCGACTCCTCGTTCGTGCGGCGGCTGGCCGACTCGCCCGACGACGCCGTCATCGTCCGCTCGATCGTCGACCTCGTCCGCACCCTCGGCCTGCGCTCGGTCGCCGAGGGCGTCGAGGACCCCGCGACCGCCGAGAGGCTCCGCGAGATGGGCTGCGACGCCGCCCAGGGCTGGCACTTCTGCCGCCCCATGGACGCCGCGACCGCGACCGACTGGCTCTACTCCTTCGCCGTTCCCTCGGTCAAGGCCCCCGGAGGCGCCTGACCTGCCCGGCGGGCCGCCGCCACAAAGGTGCCGACCGCATGGCTGTGGGATCGCCCGCGTGGCCGTCCCGGTGTCCGTGAAGCCGGCCGGACCCTAGGATCACCTCCGCCGATGCGCTCGCTGCCGGGGACTCCCTGCGCGGTGCTCTGCCTCACGCCGAAGGACCGGGCTGCGGCGGAGCGCCGCCTTCTGGCAGGCGCCCCGTAACAGGGCGCGGGCTCACGTGCCCGCGCACGGCAGGACGCCTTCCGCGCCGAGCTCAAGTCGTCCGTCGGCGGACACGCCGGCGGGGCGCCGCCCGGGGAAGGCGGCGCCCTATGCCCGCTGCCGGGCGGGTACGTGCGGCGGTGCCGCGGTCAGTAGCGGCGGCGGGCCTCGTACTCGTCCGGGTAGTACTCCTCGCGGACCGCTGCCGGCGGGGGCCGGCGGTCGACGGCGCGCCGGGCGGACATGATCCGCACGATGCCGACGACCAGGCCGATCACGCCGCCGATCATCAGGATGACGCCGACCAGCCGGATGTCGATCCCGCTGATGTCGTAGTTGACTGCGTATGCCAGGATCGCGCCGATAATGATCAGGGCGATGCTGCCGCCGATGGTCACGGCGGTCTCCTCTCCTCGTCCCGGGGGTGGACGCAAGAAGCGTTCCCTCCGTGCGGGGATCAAACGGACGGTCTCGCCGACCCGCCCCGGGCGCGCCCCCGTAAACGGGTCGGGAGGCGGCGGTGCTGGCCCATAGGATGGCCGTGAACCCACTTCATCGCAGGAACGGTTTCTCGAATGTCCGCCATCTCCCGTGACGAGGTCTCGCACCTCGCCCGGCTGTCCCGGCTGGCGCTCGGCGACGATGAGCTCGACCATCTCGCCGCCCAGCTCGACCAGATCATCTCCGCGGTCGCGCGGGTGCAGGAGGTCGCGGCGGAGGACATCCCGCCCACCTCCCACGCGCTGCCGCTGACCAACGTCTACCGGACGGACGAGGTGCGGCAGTGCCTCCGGCCCGAGCAGGCACTCGCCGGCGCCCCGGCCGCCGAGGAGCAGCGCTTCCGCGTGCCGCGGATCCTCGATGAGGAGGCCTGAGCGGTGACCGGAACGGAGCGCAGCGGAGTGGAGGGCACCGTTCAGGCGGCACGCCCGGGGGGTCTGGGGGGTCGCCCCCCAGAAGTCGCACGTGCGGTGACCGGAACGGAGCGCAGCGGAGTGGAGGGCACCGTTCAGGCGGTACTGCCGGGGGGCCTGGGGGCCGTCCCCCCCCAGAAAGGACACGTGCGGTGAGTGAGCTGGTGAGGAAGAGTGCGGCGGAGCTCGGGGAGCTGATCGCCTCGGGTGAGGCGTCGGCCGTCGAGGTGGCCGAGGCGCACCTGGACCGCATCGCGGCGGTGGACGGCAGCGTCAACGCGTTCCTGCACGTCGACCGCGAGACGACGCTGGCGCAGGCCCGCGGGGTGGACGAGCGGCGCGCGGCGGGGGAGGAGCTCGGCCCGCTGGCCGGCGTCCCCATCGCGCACAAGGACGTGTTCACCACCGCGGACATGCCCACGACCGCCGGATCCAAGATCCTTGAGGGCTGGCGGCCGCCGTACGACGCGACCGTGACGGCGCGGCTGCGGCAGGCCGGGCTGGTGATCCTCGGCAAGACGAACATGGACGAGTTCGCGATGGGCTCGTCCACGGAGAACAGCGCCTACGTCACCTCCCGCAACCCGTGGGACCTGGAGCGGGTCCCGGGCGGGTCGTCGGGCGGGTCGTCGGCGGCGGTCGCCGCGTACGAGGCGCCGCTGTCCACCGGCACCGACACCGGCGGCTCCATCCGGCAGCCCGCCGCCGTCACCGGCATCGTCGGCATGAAGCCCACGTACGGCGGCTCGTCGCGCTATGGCGTCATCGCGTTCGCGTCCTCGCTCGACACGCCGGGCCCGTTCGCCCGCAACGTGCTGGACGCGGCGCTGCTGCACGAGGCGTTCAGCGGCCATGACGTGATGGACTCCACCTCGGTGGACCAGGCCGTCCCGCCGGTCGTGGAGGCCGCGCGCCGCGCCGACGTCAACGGGCTGCGCGTCGGGGTCGTGAAGGAGTTCGCGGGCGAGGGCTACGAGGCGGGCGTCTCCGCGCGCTTCAACGAGGCGGTCGAGCTGCTGGAGGCCCTCGGCGCGAAGGTCGTCGAGGTGTCCTGCCCGAACTTCTCCTACGCGCTGCCCGCCTACTACCTGATCGCGCCGTCGGAGTGCTCGTCCAACCTGGCGCGCTTCGACGCGATGCGGTACGGCCTGCGCGTCGGCGACGACGGCAGCCGCAGCGCCGAGGAGGTCATGGCGCTGACCCGCGCCGAGGGCTTCGGGCCCGAGGTCAAGCGGCGCATCATGCTCGGCACCTACGCGCTGTCGTCGGGCTACTACGACGCCTACTACGGCAAGGCGCAGCAGGTCCGCACCCTGATCAAGCGCGACTTCGAGGCCGCGTTCGAGCAGGTGGACGTGCTGGTCTCGCCGACCACGCCGACCACCGCGTTCCCGATCGGCGAGCGCGCCGACGACCCGGTCGCCATGTACCTGGCCGACCTGTGCACGATCCCGGCCAACCTCACCGGCAACGCCGCGATCTCGGTGCCCTGCGGCCTGTCGGACGGCCTGCCCGTCGGCCTGCAGATCATGGCCCCCGTCCTCGGCGACGACCGCGTCTACCGCGTCGGCGCCGCCGTCGAGCGGGCCCTCGAAGACCGCTGGGGCGGGCCGCTGCTGGCCAAGGCCCCGGAACTGGTGGAGGCGAAGTGAGCACTCCGGTCCTGATGGACTACGACGAGGCGCTGGCGAAGTTCGAGCCGGTGCTCGGCATCGAGACGCACATCGAGCTCGGTACCGCGTCCAAGATGTTCTGCGGGTGCCCGACGGCGTTCGGCGCGGAGCCGAACACGCAGGTGTGCCCGGTGTGCCTGGGGCTGCCGGGATCGCTGCCGGTCACCAACCACGCCGCGATCGAGGGCATCATCAAGATCGGCCTCGCGCTGAACTGCGACATCGTGGAGTGGTGCCGGTTCGCCCGGAAGAACTACTTCTACCCGGACATGCCGAAGAACTATCAGATCTCGCAGTACGACGAGCCGCTCTGCGTGGACGGCCACCTGGACGTCGAGGTCGACGGCGAGAAGTACCGGATCGGCATCGAGCGCGTCCACATGGAGGAGGACACCGGCAAGTCGCTGCACGTGGGCGGCTCGACCGGGCGCATCCACGGCGCCGAGTACTCCCTCGTCGACTACAACCGGGCGGGCATCCCGCTGGTGGAGATCGTCACCAAGCCGATTCCGGCGACCGGTGACCGGGCGCCGCTGGTGGCGCGGGCGTACGCGACGGAGCTGCGCGAGCTGGTCCGCTCCCTGGGCGTGTCGGACGTGCGCATGGAGCAGGGCTCGATGCGCTGCGACGTGAACGTCTCGCTGATGCCGCGCGGCGCCGAGAAGTGGGGCACGCGCACCGAGACCAAGAACGTCAACTCGCTGCGGTCGGTCGAGCGGTCCGTCCGCTCGGAGATCGAGCGCCAGGCGGGCGTGCTGGACGCCGGCGGCACCGTCGTCCAGGAGACCCGGCACTTCCACGAGGACACCGGCCGCACCACGAGCGGGCGCAGCAAGGAGGAGGCGCAGGACTACCGCTACTTCCCCGAGCCCGACCTGGTGCCGATGGCGCCGTCGCGGGAGTGGGTGGAGGAGGTGCGGGCGTCCCTGCCGGAGCTTCCGGCCGCGCGCCGCCGCCGCATCCAGCAGGAGTGGAACCTGTCGGACCTGGAGCTGCGGGACGTCGTGAACGCCGGCGCCGTCGACCTCATCGAGGCGACGGTCGCGCAGGGCACCGACGCCGCCGCGGCCCGCAAGTGGTGGATGAACGAGCTGTCGCGGCGCGCCACCGAGCAGGGCGTCGAGCTGGCCGAGCTGCCGATCACGCCCGAGCAGGTCGCCCGCGTCCAGGCGATGATCACCGCGGGGGAGCTGAACGACAAGCTGGCCCGCAAGGTGTTCGAGGGCGTCCTCGCGGGCGAGGGCGGCCCGGACGAGGTCGTCGCCGCGCGGGGCCTGAAGGTCGTCAGCGACGAGGGCGAGCTGTCCTCGGTCATCGACCAGGTGATCGCCGGCAACGCGGACGTGGCCGACAAGATCCGCGCCGGGAAGGTCGCCGCCGCCGGCGCCCTCGTCGGCGCCGTGATGAAGGCCACCCGCGGCCAGGCCGACGCGGGCCGCGCCCGCGAACTGATCCTGGAGAAGCTCGGCGCCTCCTGACCCGCGCCGGTGCCCGGCCCCCGGGGCGTCCTATTCAAGGTAGGACGTCCCGTCAGGTCGGTTCCTTTCGGCGGTGCCGGGCGCTCAGTGGAGGGGGACGTCGAGGATGCGGTCGTCGCCTGGACGGGGGGTGCCCCGGCCGTCCTGGTTGCTGGTCGTCACCCACAGTGAGCCGGCCGGTGTGCGGACGACCGCGCGCAGCCTTCCGTAGTGGCCCTGGAAGCGGGCGATGGGGGGTCCCGCCTCGCCGTTGTCAAGGGGGATCTGCCAGAGGCGCTCGCCGCGCAGCGCGGCGGCCCACAGGGAACCGTCCGCGTAGGCGAGGCCGGACGGCGACGCCTGGTCGGTCGTCCAGGTCAGGAGCGGGTCGGTGAAGCCCTTGCGGTGGCCGACGCCCTCGACGACCGGCCAGCCGTAGTTGCGGCCCTTGACGATCAGGTTGATCTCGTCGAAGCGGTCCTGGCCGAACTCGGTGGCGTACATGCGGCCCGCGCCGTCCCAGGCGAGGCCCTGGACGTTGCGGTGCCCGTACGTCCAGACACGGGTGCCGAACGGGTTGCCGGGCGCGGGTGCGCCGTCGGGGGTGACGCGGAGGATCTTGCCGCCGAGGGAGTTCTTGTCCTGGGCCTTGCCGCCCTCGCCGGTCTCGCCGGTGGTGACGTAGAGCATCTTGTCCGGACCGAACGCCAGGCGCCCGCCGTTGTGGATGGCGCCCTTGGGTATGCCGGTGACGATCGGTTTCAGGTCGCCGAGACGGCCGTCATAGGTGGCGCGCACGACACGGTTGTCGGACGCGGCCGTGTAGTACAGGTAGACGAAATGGTCGGTTCCGTAAGACGGGGACACGGTGACGCCGAGGAGGCCGCCCTCACCTTGTGCGTCCACGCCGGGTACCGTGCCGACCGTCGTCTTGCGGCCGGACGGCGCGACGCGCAGGAGCCGGGCGGTGTCGCGTTCGGTCACCAGTGCGTCGCCTCCGGGCAGGAACGCCACGGCCCACGGCACCTTGAGGCCGTCGGTGACAGTGCGGGGCATGCCCGGCATGCCGCTCGCGGTCCCGGACGGGGAAGCGGACGCCGGTGGCGGGGTCCGTCCCTCCCCGCCCCCGGACGGTGAGGACGAGCAGGCCGCGAGGAGCGCGGCCACCGAGGCCAGGACGGCCGGGACGAGGATGGTCGTGTGCTGTCGCATGGGCGCCTCCCGCAGGTGGTACGGATCCCCGGTGCTCACCGTTCCCTGTGACGCAGGGTAATCCCGGGCAAGGCGGCGATCCGGTGACGTTCGGCTTTCGGACGTCCCAAACGGATCCGAGACGAGGCCGTTCGTCGCGGGAAGGTCGCCCAGCCTCAATCGCTCCGTGACCTACCGAACGTACAGTGAGCGACACGGTGATCCCGTAGTGCAGCAACGTCGCTGATTGCCGGCAGGCGAGGCCGGTGCGCTCGCCACCGGTCCGCGCCGATCCGGCGCGGGGCACGATCCGTGACCTTCGGGCCGTTATCCAGGCGGCGGGGGTCGTGGACCCCGAACTCCCCTGGCACGGCGCGGCCTCCGCCAGGGCCGACCAGCCCATCGGGCAGGAAGGGACACGGCGCGATGAGCGGCGACTACGCCAGGCGGGTTCCGCCGCGTGCGCTGCCGGTCGCCTTGGCGGCGATCGTCGGTGTGCTGTACGCCACCGGCTCGCTGCTCGGCTGGGGCGGCCGCGCCTTCATCGCCTGGACCGAGGCGGGCGCCGCGGGCGCCGCCGCGATCTCCCTGCTGCTGTCGTCCCGGCGTCCCGACGGCCCGTCCGCCGACCCGGCCGGCGCTCCCGCCGGCATCTGGCGCGCGTCCTGGCGGTGGTACGGCATCGCCGCCGCCTCCTGGTTCGTCGGCGCGGTCGGCGGCGCGCTGGCGTACGGCTCGGGCCGCAGCGCCCTGTCGCTGTCGGTGCCCGACCTGTTCTACCTGCTCGCGCTGGTCGCGCTCGTCACGGGCCTGGTCGCGCCGATCCGGCTGCCCCGCGACGCGGGGACCTGGCTGCGCTACGCCGCCGACACCTACGTCTGCGCCTGCGCGCTGTTCGTCCTCGGCTGGGTGGCCCTGTTCGGGAACCTGTACCACCGGTCGGGTGAGTCGCCGCCGGAGTTCCTGCTGGAGCTGCTGTATCCGCTGATCGACATCGTGTTCGTCTGCGGGGCGCTGCCGTTCGTCCTCGGCGCCGCGCGCGGGCACCGCCGCCTCGCCTGGATGGGGTACGGCGCGCTGGCCGCCATCGCGGCGGCCGACATCGTGACCACCTTCGTCCGGCTGGACGGGGGCGGGTCCGCCGAGGACCCCTCCGACATCCTGCGCCTGGCGGGGCTGCTGCTCCTGCTGCTGGTGCCGTGGACGGGCCCGGCGGCCGAGCCGGAGCTGCCGGTCGACGACATCCCCGAGGACGTCGCGGCGCCCGCCGAGGAGTGCGGCCGCATGCTCGGCCCCGGTCTCGCGCCCGCCGCGGTGGCCGCCGCGGCCGCGCTGTTCATCGCGGGCCACTCGATCGCCGGCAACGACGGCCTGGAGCCGGCGATCTCGATCGCCGCGGGCTCGGCCGCGCTGGTGCTGATCGCGCGCCTGGCCGCGCTGCTGCGGGAGAACGAGGCGCTGCGCCAGGCCGTGGACACCGGCGAGGAGCACTTCCGGGCGCTGTCGGAGAGCATCAACGACGCGGTGCTGATCTGCGACCTGGACGCCACCGTCCGGCACGCCAGCGCGGGCGCCCTGCGGACCTACCGCTACACCCAGGACGAGCTGCTCGGCCGGCCGCTGAACGAGATCATCCACCCGGAGGACCTGCCGCGCGTCCAGCAGGTGTTCACCGAGTTCCTGGACGAGCCGTCCGGCGACGTCGGGCCGCAGGACGCGCTGCGGGTGTCGTGCCGGCTGCGCGCGGCGGACGGGACGTGGCTGCCGACGGAGTCCACGATCTCCCGCTACAAGGGCTCGGACGGGGCGCCGTCGCGGCTGCTGGTCACCACCCGCGACCTGAGCGAGCGGGCGGCGCTGCAACGGCAGGTCGCCCATCTGACCTTCCACGACGGGCTGACGGGCCTGCCGAACCGGTCCTACTTCGAGGAGCGCACGCGGGAGGTGCTGTCGCGGCAGGCGTCCGGCGGCAAGGCCGCGGTGGTGTTCGTCGACCTGGACGGGTTCACCGCCGTGAACGACTCCGACGGGCACGCGGCCGGTGACCAGGTGCTCGCGCAGGCGGCCCGGCGGCTGCGCGCGAACGTCCAGGCCGATGACACGGTGGCACGGTGGGGCGGCGACGAGTTCGCCGTCCTGGTGCAGCTGCCGCCGGACGAAGGTGAGACGCGCGCCACAGTGGAACTCGCCGGTCGGCTCCTTCGCGTGCTTTCGGTCGACCCATACCAGGTCGGTAACAAGCACATCGTGCTGACGGCGAGTGTCGGCATCGCGTTCGCCGCCGACGCGGAGCAGCCGAACGGCGGCGGATCGGACGCGGGGCGCCGGCTCCGCCGGGGCGCCGCCGAACTGATTCGCAACGGTGACCTCGCGATGGCCCGCGCGAAGGAGCTCGGCGGCGGGCGCGTCGAGGTGTACGCGCCGCACATGCACGCCGACGTCGTCAGGCGTCTGGAGCTTGGCAGCGACCTTCAGGCGGCGCTCGCCGAGGAGCAGTTCTCCGTGGAGTTCCAGCCGGTCGTCGACCTGGCCACCTCACGGGTGACGGGCGTGGAGGCGCTGCTGCGCTGGCGCCGGGGGAGCGAGGCGGTACCGCCGGAGGAGTTCATCGGCCTGGCCGAGGAGTCCGGCCTGATGATCCCGCTCGGCGACTGGATGCTGCGGGAGGCGTGCCGGGAGGTGGCCCGCTGGCGCGGCGACTCGTGGGACGTGGGCCTGTCGGTGAACTTCACCGCCCGGCAGATCGCCGCGCCGCGGTTCGTGGAGTCGGTCGCGGCGGCGCTGGCGGAGACCGGGCTGCCGCCGCAGGCGCTCACGCTGGAGGTGCGCGAGGAGGTCCTCGTCGAGGACGCCGACCAGAACGTCGAGCGCCTGTCCCAGCTGCGCGACCTCGGCGTCCGGCTCGCGATCGACGACTTCGGCACCGGGTACGCCTCGCTGGCCTACCTCGGGCAGCTCCCGGTCGACATCATCAAGATCGACCCGTCGTTCGTGGCGGGGCTCGGCTCGGACGAGACGCTGACGCTGCTCACCCGGACGATCGTGCGGCTCGGCAGCGACCTCGGGCTGACCGTGGTGGCGGAGGGCATCGAGCGGCCCGAGCAGCTGGAGCTGCTGCGGGAGATGGGCTGCCCGCGCGGCCAGGGATTCCTCGTGGCGCGGCCGATGGCGGCGCAGCGGGTCGAGTCGCTGGTGCGGACGAACCTCGCCGGGAAGGCCCGCCCGGGCGACGTCCCGCTCCCGCTGCCGGGATGACGGTGTGCGCGGTCATGCCGGCGGCGGCCGCCCCGGGGCGACATGCCGTCTCGACATATGAGACAAAGCGTCCACGGATTTGACCGGTGGCCGGACATCGGCGAAAGTGGGCACGTGCAGAGCACCTCCACCATCCTCGTAGTACTTGGTCGGCGCGCAGGCTGACCAAGCTTTCCGTCCTGCGCGCCTCCCCTCGACCGCCCCACGGCGGCGGGGGTTTTTTGTTGCCCGGCGAGCCAACACTCACTCCCCAAGGAACCGCAGAATCATGACGACCGAACAGATGACGGGAGCTCAGGCGCTGGTCCGCGCCCTGGAGAACGTCGGCGTCGACACGGTGTTCGGGATCCCGGGTGGCGCGATCCTCCCGGCGTACGACCCGCTGTTCGACTCCAGGAAGCTGCGCCACATCCTCGTCCGGCACGAGCAGGGCGCGGGCCACGCCGCCCAGGGCTACGCGATGGTGACCGGCAAGGTGGGCGTCTGCATGGCCACCAGCGGGCCGGGCGCGACCAACCTCGTCACGGCGATCTCCGACGCCTACATGGACTCGGTGCCGATCGTGGCGATCACGGGCCAGGTCGCGTCCTCGCTGATCGGCACCGACGGCTTCCAGGAGGCCGACATCGTCGGCATCACGATGCCGATCACCAAGCACAACTTCCTGGTCACCCGGGCCGAGGACATCGGGCGCACCATCGCCGAGGCGTTCCACGTCGCGGGCACCGGGCGGCCGGGCCCCGTCCTGGTCGACATCGCCAAGGACGCCCTGCAGGCGACGGTCGCGTTCGAGTGGCCGGTCGCGCTGCAGCTGCCCGGGTACCGGCCCGTCACCCGGCCGCACTCCAAGCAGGTCCGCGAGGCGGCACGGCTGATCGTCCAGGCGCGGCGCCCGGTGCTGTACGTCGGCGGCGGGGTGCTGAAGGCGGGCGCGGCCGCCGAGCTGAAGGTGCTCGCCGAGCTGACCGGTGCGCCGGTCGTCACCACGCTGATGGCCAAGGGCGCGCTGCCCGACAGCCACCCGTTGAACATGGGCATGCCGGGCATGCACGGCGCGGTCGGCGCGGTCGGCGCGCTGCAGCGCGCCGATCTGCTGGTCGCGCTCGGCGCCCGGTTCGACGACCGCGTCACCGGGAAGCTGGACGGGTTCGCGCCGCACGCCAAGGTCGTGCACGCCGACATCGACCCGGCGGAGATCTCCAAGAACCGGCACGCCGACGTCCCGATCGTCGGGGACGCCCGCGAGGTGATCGCCGACCTGATCGTCGCCCTGCAGAACGAGCACGAGGCGGGCCGCAAGGGCGACTACTCCGACTGGTGGCGCCAGCTCGGCGCCTGGCGCGAGACGTACCCGCTGGGGTACGACACCCCCGCCGACGGGTCGCTGTCGCCGCAGTACGTCATCGAGCGGATCGGGCGGATCGCGGGGCCGGAGGCGTACTACGTCGCGGGCGTCGGCCAGCACCAGATGTGGGCCGCGCAGTTCATCAAGTACGAGCGGCCGGGCGCGTTCCTGAACTCGGGGGGCGCCGGGACGATGGGGTACTCCGTCCCGGCGGCGATGGGCGCCAAGGTCGGCGCGCCGGACACCACGGTCTGGGCGATCGACGGCGACGGCTGCTTCCAGATGACCAACCAGGAGCTCGCGACCTGCGCGATCGAGGGCATCCCGGTCAAGGTCGCCGTGATCAACAACGGTAACCTCGGGATGGTCCGGCAGTGGCAGACGCTCTTCTACAACGAGCGCTACTCCAACACCAACCTGCACTCGGCCAAGCGGATCCCCGACTTCGTCAAGCTCGCCGAGGCGTACGGCTGCGTCGGCCTGCGCTGCGAGAAGGCCGAGGACGTCGACGAGGTCATCGCCAAGGCCATGGAGATCAACGACGCCCCCGTCGTGATCGACTTCGTCGTCCACCAGGACGCCATGGTGTGGCCGATGGTCGCGGCCGGCACCGGCAACGACGACATCAAGATCGCCCGGGACATGGCGCCCGACTGGGAGAACGGAGACTGACCCCGATGAGCCTGCACACCCTCTCGGTGCTGGTGGAGAACAAGCCCGGCATCCTGGCTCGGGTCGCGGCGCTGTTCTCCCGGCGCGGCTTCAACATCGAGTCCCTCGCGGTGGGCACCACCGAGCATCCGGAGATCTCCCGGATGACGATCGTGGTGAACGTCGCCGACCTGCCGCTGGAGCAGGTCACCAAGCAGCTCAACAAGCTGATCAACGTGCTGAAGATCGTCGAGCTGGATCCCTCGGCGTCCGTCCAGCGCGAGCTCGTGCTGGTCAAGGTGCGGGCCGACGCCGAGACCCGCTCGCAGGTCCTGGAGACCGTGACGCTGTTCCGCGCCAAGGTGGTGGACGTCGCGCCCGACGCCGTCACGATCGAGGCGACCGGCAACCGCGACAAGCTGGACGCGTTCATCAGGATCCTGGAGCCGTTCGGCATCAAGGAACTGGTGCAGTCGGGCATGGTGGCCGTCGGCCGCGGCGCCCGGTCCATCACCGACCGCTCGCTGCGGGCCATCGAGCGCAGCGCCTGACCCGCGACCCGACGCCGCCCCGCTGGGCGGCACCAACCACACCAACGAAAGGCAACAGCACTGTGGCTGAGATGTTCTACGACGACGCCGCCGACCTGAGCGTGATCCAGGGCCGGCACGTGGCGATCATCGGCTACGGCAGCCAGGGGCACGCGCACGCGCTCTCGCTGCGCGACTCGGGCGTCGACGTGCGGGTCGGGCTCCGCGAGGGGTCGGCCAGCCGGGAGAAGGCGGAGGCCGAGGGCCTGCGCGTGGTCACCCCGGCGGAGGCCGCCGAGGAGGCCGACCTGATCATGCTGCTGGCCCCCGACCACCACCACCGGGAGATCTTCGAGAAGGACATCAGGCCCGCCCTCGTCGAGGGCGACGCGCTGTTCTTCGGCCACGGCTTCAGCATCCGCTACGACCTCGTCCAGCCGCCGGAGGGCGTGGACGTGGCCATGGTCGCGCCCAAGGGCCCGGGCCACCTCGTGCGCCGCCAGTTCGTCGCCGGGCGCGGCGTGCCGGTGATCGTGGCGGTGGAGAAGGACGCGTCCGGCAACGCCTGGCCGCTGGCGCTGTCCTACGCCAAGGCCATCGGCGGCCTGCGCGCGGGCGGCATCAAGACGACCTTCACCGAGGAGACCGAGACCGACCTGTTCGGCGAGCAGTCGGTGCTGTGCGGCGGCGTCTCGGAGCTGATCAAGACCGGGTTCGAGGTGCTGACCGAGGCCGGCTACCAGCCGGAGGTCGCCTACTTCGAGGTCCTGCACGAGATGAAGCTGATCGTCGACCTGATGTACGAGGGCGGCGTCTCCAAGATGTACTGGTCGGTGTCCGACAACGCCGAGTACGGCGGCTACAGCCGCGGGCCGCGCGTGATCACGCCGGAGACCAAGGCCGCGATGAAGAAGATCCTCGGCGAGATCCAGTCCGGCGAGTACGCCAAGGAGCTGGTGGACGAGTTCGAGGGCGGCCAGAAGAAGTTCACGCAGTACCGCGAGGAGCTGGCCCAGCACCCGATCGAGAAGACGGGCGCCGAGCTGCGCCCGATGATGAGCTGGCTCAACGACTGAGCCGTTCGGTGAGAGCGCGGGGACCGGTGCCCGGTTCCCGCGCTTTCGCATGCCCGCGGTCAGCGCGCGGGCTCAGCGCCGGAGGCGGCGGCGGATCCTGTCGCGCAGGGAGGCGGGTTCGGCGGCCTCGGCCACGAGCAGGGCCAGGTGGCCGCCCTTGGTGAAGTAGAGGGTGACGTCCTTCGTGCCGAGGGCCCGCCGCTGGGCCGCCGTCTTGACGCCCTCGGCGCGCACCGAGCCGAAGCGGGCCTCGCGGGTGACGCCGAGGGCGGTCGCGGTGACGTGCACGTCCCAGCGCCCGGGTTCCACGGCGGCCGGGTCGGCGACGACCTCGAACCCGCCGGTGCGGCCCGCGCGGGGGTCGGCGACGAAGCCGTGCTCCTTGCCGGACGCGCGCTCCCGCAGGACGACGTCGACGGACGTCCGCCCGGTCTCGACGCGCTGGAGGGCGGCGAGGCCGCGGATGCGCACCTTCTTGCCCTGCCAGCAGACGGCCTCCAGGCGGTGCTCGACGCCGACCTCGGTGGTGATGTCGGCGTCCTGCCGGGAGACGCCGCGCAGGTAGGGGTACATCGCGTAGATCCGGCCGCCGACCACGACCGCCCCCGCCGGGGTCCCTTCGACCTCGTCCCGGATGAGCCGCTCCAGCTCCTCGCGCAGGCCGTGCTGGATGCAGAACGCCCTGAGCCGCGCGGACGCGGGCATCGCGGCGCGGGCGGCCTCGCTCAGCCCGTCCTCGCCGAGGACGCGGCGCGTGCCCTCCACGAGGCGCTCCCGCTGCGGGCCGTCGAGGGCCAGGAACCGGTGGTCGTACACGCGCAGGACGTCGCGGAGAACGCTGATGGTGCTGTCCGAGGTCACGGGCATCTCCTGATCGGCCGGGGACATCGGTCACGGTAAGGCCCCGGCCCGTCGCGCACAGTGAATTCCGGCCGGTGTGTCGCCCCGGATGCATACTCGGTATTGCCTGACCCATACTGGGTATGCATACTTGGTAGGCATGTCCATCCGACACGGTCTGCTGGCCCTGCTGTCCCAGGGGCCCCGCTACGGCTACCAGCTGCGCGCCGAGTTCGAGTCGTCCACCGGCGCCACCTGGCCGCTCAACATCGGCCAGGTCTACTCCACCCTGTCCCGCCTCGAACGCGACGAGCTCGTCACGCGCGTCGGCGCCGACGACGAGGGCCGGTTCGTCTACCGGATCACCCCGGCGGGGGAGGAGGACGTGCGGCGGTGGTTCGCCACCCCCATCGCCCGCTCCGACCGGCCCCGCGACGAGCTGACGATCAAGCTGGCGATGGCCGTCACCACGCCCGGCGTCGACGCCGCGCACGTCGTCCAGACCCAGCGCACCGCAACGCTGCGCACCCTGCAGGACCTCACCCGCCTCAAGGCCGACGCGCCCGCCGTCCCCGCCGGCCAGGGCGACCGCGCGTGGCGGCTGGTCCTGGAATCCATGATCTTCCAGGCGGAGGCCGAGGTCCGCTGGCTGGACCACTGCGAGGCCTACGTCGCCCGCGCCGAGCCCGCCGCCCCCTCGGCCCCCGTCGAGGTGCCCGCTCCGGCCGACGAGGAGGCGCGGCGATGAGCCTGCTGGCGATGCGGGAGGTGTCCCGCGACCACGGCGCCGGCCCGTCCCTCGTCCACGCGCTGCGCGAGGTGACGCTGGACGTCGCGGCGGGCGAGTTCGTCGCCGTGATGGGCCCGTCCGGCTCCGGCAAGTCGACCCTGCTGGCGCTCGCCGGCGGGCTCGACCATCCCACCGCGGGACAGGTCCTGGTGGACGGCGCCGACCTCGGCGCGCTCGGCAGGGCCGGGCGGGCCGCGCTGCGCCGCCGCGGTGTCGGCTACGTCTTCCAGGACCTCAACCTCATCCCGAGCCTCACCGCGGGCGAGAACGTCATGCTGCCGCGCGAGCTGGACGGCGTCCGCGCCCGCACGGCCCGCCGCGAGGCGCGGGAGGCGCTCGCGGAGGTCGGCGTCGCCGAGCTGGCCGACCGGTTCCCCGACGAGATGTCCGGCGGCCAGCAGCAGCGCGTCGCGATCGCCCGCGCGCTGGTCGGCGACCGGCGGCTCGTCCTCGCCGACGAGCCGACCGGGGCGCTCGACAGCCACACCGGCGAGGACGTCCTGCGCGTCCTGCGGGCCCGCTGCGACGCGGGCGCGTCCTGCCTGATGGTCACGCACGAGTCCCGGCACGCCGCCTGGGCCGACCGGATCGTGTTCCTGCGCGACGGCCGGATCGTCGACGCCACGCCCCGCTCGGCCGGCCCCGAGAGCCTCCTCCAGGAGACCCCGTGAACCGCTACGTCTTCGCGCTGCGCATGGCCCGCCAGGACGCGCTGCGCGCCAAGGGCCGCACCGCGCTGGTGCTGTCCATGATCGGCCTGCCGATCGGCGTCGTCGTCGCCCTGGCCGTGCTCAGCTCGACCGCCGAGGCGGGAGCCGGCGGCGGGGCGGGCGCGCCGAGCGCCGCCGAGTCGGCCGTGCTCGCGATGATCGTCTCGATGGTCGTGCTGGAGGTCGTCCTGCTCGCCGGGCCGGCGTTCATGGTGGACGCCCGGCGTCGGCGCCGCGACCTCGCGCTCGTCGCGGCCTCGGGCGGTGCGGGCCGGCACCTGCGCGCCGTCGTGCTGGCGAGCGGCCTGCTCCTCGGCGGGATCGCCGCGGTGGCCGGCGCCGGGCTCGGCATCGCCGCCGCGGCCGTGGTCGCGCGGGTCGCGTCCGGACCGGACGGCTTCGGCCCGCTCACCGTGCCGTGGGCCACGATCGCCGTGACGATGCTGCTCGGCGCGGGCAGCGGCCTGCTCGCCGCCCTGGTGCCCGCGCGCCAGGCCGGGCGGATGGACGTCGTCGCCGCCCTCGCCGGACGCCGCGAACCGCCCGGCCGGGCGCGGCGCGGCCTGCCGATCGCCGGCGGCGTCCTCGTCGTCGCGGGCCTGGCGGCCTCCCTGGAGGGCGTCCGGGTGCTGCGCGAGTTCGGCGCCGCGCTCGGCGCCGCGGCGATCATCATCGGCCTGGTGCTCGCCGCTCCGTGGATCGTCGGGGCGACCGGGCGGCTCGCGCCCCGGCTCCCGCTGCCGCTGCGCCTGGCCGTCCGGGACGGCGCCCGCAACCGGGCCCGCACCGCGCCCGCGGTCGCCGCGATCATGGCGGCCGTGGCGGGCGTCACCGCGCTGGCCATCGGGGGCGCCAGCGACTTCGAGCAGCGGCGGGTGGAGTACCAGGCGCAGTTGCCCCACGGCTCGGCGCTGATCCGGCTGCCGCAGGGCGAGAACCAGGGCGCCGCCGAGGCCGCCATCCGGCGCGACCTGCCGGGCGTGCCCGTCGTCCCGATCCGCACCCTTCCCGGGCCCTGGGGGGAATGCCTGGCGCAGGACACCTCGAAGTGCCCCGCGCTGTCCTTCTCGGCCGAGCGCGACGGGGCGGGCGTCAACGAGATCCTGCCGATCGTGGTCGGCGGCTCCCGCGAGGCCCGGATGCTGCTCGGCCGCGACGATCCCGCGGTGACCTCGGCGCTGGACGCGGGCAAGATCGTCCTGTTCCGGGTGCGGCCGCTCGACGACGGGACGGTCACCGCCGCCGCGACCTACTGGGACGACGACCGGGAGCACACGATCGCGCGGGTCGAGGACCTGCCGGCCGTCGCCGCCCAGGGCGACCCGCACGTGCCGGCCATCGTCCCGCCGAAGATCGCGGAGCGGCTCGCCGCGACGGCGGGCGTGCCCGTCCGGACGGAGGCGTACGGGGTCGACCGCGCCGACCACCGGGTCACCGAGGCCGAGCAGGCACGGCTGACCAGCACGATGAAGACCTTCAGCGACGACTCCAGCGCCGTCCGCGTCGAGCGGGGCTTCACCGAGTCGTACGGGAAGATCACGCTGATGCTCGGCGCGGTCGCGGCGGTCCTGGCGCTCGGCGCCACCCTGATCGCCACCGGGCTCGCCGGCGCCGACGCCCGCCCCGACCTGGCGACCCTGCGCGCCGTCGGCGCCCGGCCCCGCACCCGCCGGCTGCTGACCGCGGGCCGGGGCGCCTACATCGCCGGGCTCGGCTGCTGGCTCGGCATCGCCGGCGGGCTCGTCCCCGGCCTCGCGGTGACGCACCCGCTCACCGACGGCGTGGAGGAGACCGGCGCCGCCCCGCACGGCACGATCACCGACATCCCGTGGCTGCTCCTGCTCGCGATCGCGGTCGGCGTCCCGCTCGTCGCGGCGTGCGCCGCCGGCGCGGTGACCGGCGGCCGCCTCCCGAAGGCCGGGCGCACCCCGGGGTAGAAGCGCCCGCCGGGGCCCCTCGGCCGCGCGCCGGCGCTGGTGATAGCGTCCGGCGCGTGGTCGAGGCGGTTGCGGTGCAGGGACCGGCCGGTGAACCCGCCGCGGGCCGCGGGGGCGCCGCCCGGCGCCGGCGCGCCGCCCTGGCCGCGATGATCGCGGCGAGCGCGCTGCTGTACGGGGCGTACTCGCTGATGCGGCTGCGCGCCTTCCGGACGGGCAGCTACGACCTGGTGATCTTCGACCAGGCGATCCGCTCCTACAGCCGGTTCGGCATGCCGGTCGCCATCGTCAAGGGCGTCCACAACGACTTCGGCCCGGACTTCTCGATCCTCGGCGACCACTTCTCGCCGATCCTCGCGCTGCTCGCGCCGCTCTACTGGATCCACGACGGCCCGGGGACGCTGCTGGTCGCGCAGGCCGTCCTGCTCGCGCTCGCGATCCCGCCGATCTGGCGGTACACCGAGCGCAGGCTCGGCGCCCGCGCCGCCTACTGCGCCGCGGGCGCCTACGCGCTGTCCTGGCCGATCGCCGAGGCGCTCGCCTTCGACTTCCACGAGGTCGCCTTCGTGCCGCTGCTGTCGGCGCTGATGGTCGAGCGGCACGACGCGGGACGGCGGCTCCAGGCGGCCGCCGCCGCGTTCGCCCTGCTGCTGGTGAAGGAGGACATGGGGCTGCTGCTCGCCGGCTTCGGCCTCTACCTGCTCACCCGTCCCACCGGCCGCGGGCGGCGGGGCCTGCGCGAACTCCTGCCCCCCGGCGATCGGCGGGCGGGCCTGGCCTACGTCGCGGTGGGGCTGGCCGCGACCTGGGCCTGCTCCCGCGTGGCCGTCGCGGCGTTCGGCGGGGACAACGACTACTACTGGGCGTACGGGGCGCTCGGCCCTGACCTTCCCCACGCGGCGGTGCACGCCGTCACCCACCCGTGGGACGTCCTGCGCGTCCTCGGCGACCCACCGCAGAAGCTCCTCACGATGGCGCTGCTGCTGCTCCCGTTGCTCCTTCTGCCCTTGGCGTCCCCGCTGACCCTCACGGCCCTCCCTCTACTCGCCGAGCGCATGCTCGCCAGCCGGTTCGGCAACTGGTGGGAGCCGCACTACCACTACAACGCGTTCATCGTCGCCGTGCTCGTGCTGGCGGCGGCGGACGGCGCGGCGCGGCTGGGCGGGCGGGATCGGATCGCGCGCGGCCGGCTGGGACGGCTGCCGTCCGCCGCGCCGATGGCGGGGCTCCTCGCGGTCACGGTCGCGTGCGTGCCGTTCTTCGCCTACCGCCATCTGACCGATCCCGCGCTGTGGCGGCCGAACGAGCGGGCCCTGGCGGCGTCCGCGGCCGTCGCGCGCATCCCGGACGGAGCGCTCGTCGAGGCCGCCAACGGCCTCGGCCCGGCGCTGACGTCCCGCACCCGCGTGCTGCTGTGGGACGACCGCTCACACGGCGCGCCCTGGGTGATCGCCCAGGTGGAGCGGCTGGAGTTCCCGTTCGATTCGCCGGCCGAGCAGCGGCGGCGCGTCGGGGAGCTGAAGGCGGACGGGTACCGGGAGGTCTTCCGGAGGGGCGGTTACATCGTGCTGCACCGGGACGTCGCCGACCCCTGGTGAGGCGAGCCCCGGGGTGAGGCGGACGCCTGGGGAGGCGGACGCCGGTAAGGGCGAACCCCTGATAAGGCGAAACGCGGCATTTGGACAGATTGTCCGATGACCGATCATCGTCGCACGGGTCAGAATTTCAGTGAAGGCGCCGATCGGCCAATCATCCCTATCCTTTCTGGGTACTTTGCCAGATACTTGAAGAAAGCCGTTGCGGCCGCGGCCGGCGCGGGAGAACCTGCGCGAACACCCCGTGACCTTGGCCGGAGCGGGCTTGGGGCGTGTGCATGAGCGGTGTGAGGCGGAACGGCGGCGAGGCGAGGGCCCCGAAGGACGGCGGCCCGGAATTCCCCGCCCGGCGGACAATGCGGCGGGCGGGCGAATCCCCGGTGATCCGTGCGGCGGACCCGGGGACCGAACACGGCGAGGAGCCGTGACATGCCGGGGCGGGAGGACAAGGACGTCCGGCGCTTCGAGACGTGCGGGCGGGCGTGGATCGGCGTCCTGCGGCACGTGTGGGCGGCCGGGGAGGCGGGGCTGGAGGACGGCGGGCCCATCATCGAGGGGCCGCCGCTGCTGTTCGAGATCTGCTCGCTGAGCTGGGAGGACCCGATCCTGCACGAGTACGGCGACCGGGCCCGGCTCGTCCGCAGGGCGCAGGAGCGCACCCGCCGGGTCGTCCGCGGGCGGTTCTGGCCGCGGCTGCACGACCTGCAGGGCCACGACCAGATCCGGTGGGTGGTGGACCTGCTGCGCGCGAGACCGTGGACCACCAGCGCGTGGATCTCGCTGACGATCCCGGGCGAGCCGGCCGACGGGCTGCCGGCGCTGACCGCGCTGTCGTTCCGCATCCGCGGCTACCGGCTGATCATGACGGCGATGTTCCGGTCGCAGAACGTCCACCGCGCCTACCTGGCCTACATCCCGCTCCGCGAGGTGCAGGTCCAGGTCGCCGACGAGCTCGGGCTGCCGCCTGGGCCGCTGCGGGTGTTCGTGGACGTCCCGCACGTGCACGTCGGCGACGCCGAGCGGGTCGCGTCGGTGCTCGCCTCGGTGCCGGAGCCGAACGCCGCCTGACCGAAACCGGCGCCGCGGGACGAACCGGAGTTACTGGTGGGTCTTTCCCCGCCGCGAACCGCCGCCGCCCCCGGGTTATAGACTCACCGGAGGGGGCGAGGGCACGACGAGGTGACTCGCGACTTCACCTGCACGGCACACGAACACCTACTTTTCTCGAAGGACTGTTTCCACTTGAGCAAGCCCGTCGTCCTCGTCGCTGAAGAACTCTCCCCGGCCGGCATCGCCGTCCTGGAGGCCGACTACGACGTCCGCCACGTCGACGGCAGCGACAAAGACCAGCTGCTGCCCGCCGTCGCCGACGTGGACGCCATGATCGTCCGCAGCGCCACCAAGGTCACCGCCGAGGTGTTCCAGCACGCCAGGAGGCTCCGGGTCGTCGCCCGGGCCGGCGTCGGCCTCGACAACGTCGACGTGGAGGCCGCCACCAAGGCCGGCGTCATGGTCGTCAACGCGCCCACGTCCAACATCGTCACCGCCGCCGAGCACGCGATCGCGCTGCTCCTGGCCGTCGCCCGGAACGTGCCGCAGGGCCACTCCGCGCTCAAGCAGGGCGAGTGGAAGCGCTCCAAGTACACCGGCGTGGAGCTCCAGGGCAAGACCGTCGGCGTCCTCGGCCTCGGCCGCATCGGCGTCCTCGTCGCCCAGCGCCTCGCCGCCTTCGACATGAACGTGATCGCGTTCGACCCCTACGTGCAGGCCGCCCGCGCCGCGCAGCTCGGTGTGAAGCTCGTCACCATCGACGAGCTGCTCCGCGAGAGCGACTTCATCACCGTCCACCTGCCGAAGACGCCCGAGACCCTCGGCCTCATCGGCGACCGCGAGCTGCAGCAGGTCAAGCCCTCCGTCCGCATCGTCAACGCCGCCCGCGGCGGCATCGTCGACGAGGCGGCCCTCGACCTCGCGCTCAAGGACGGCCGCGTCGCCGGCGCCGGCATCGACGTGTTCAGCACCGAGCCGTGCACCGAGAGCCCGCTGTTCCACCACGACAGCGTCGTCGTCACCCCGCACCTCGGCGCCAGCACCCACGAGGCGCAGGAGAAGGCGGGCACCCAGGTCGCCCGCTCCGTGAAGCTCGCGCTGTCCGGCGAGTTCGTCCCGGACGCGGTGAACGTGCAGGGCGGCGCCGTCGCCGAGGACGTCAAGCCCGGCCTGCCGCTCGCCGAGAAGCTCGGCCGCATCTTCACCGCCCTCGCCGGCGGCGTCCCCGTCCGGCTGGACGTGGTGGTCCGCGGCGAGATCGCCGAGCACGACGTCAAGGTCCTGGAGCTGGCCGCGCTCAAGGGCGTCTTCGTGGACGTCATCGAGGAGGCCGTGACCTTCGTCAACGCGCCGCTGCTCGCCCGCGACCGCGGTGTCGAGGTCACCCTCACCACCAGCGAGGACAGCCCCGACTGGCGCAACGTCGTGCAGGTGCGCGGCACCATGGCCGACGGCTCCGTCGTGTCGGTGTCGGGCACCCTCACCGGCCCCAAGCACGCCGAGCGGATCATCGAGATCAACGGCTACAACATGGAGCTCGTCCCGACCGAGCACATGGCGTTCTTCTCCTACGTCGACCGCCCCGGCATCGTCGGCGCGGTCGGCAAGCTGCTCGGCGACGAGCAGGTCAACATCGCCGGCATGCAGGTCGGCCGCGACGCCAAGGGCGGCAAGGCGCTCATCGCGCTCACCGTCGACTCGGCCGTCGCGCCCCAGCTCGTCGACGCCATCACCCGCGAGGTCGGCGCCGACATGGGCCGCCGGGTCGACCTGGAGGGGTAGTCGGGGGTCTGGGGGTTGCCCCCCAGAATGATGCGCGGGTTAGTCGGGGGCTTCCCCCAGAATGATGCGCAGGTGAGCCGTCGCGACGGCTGAGCCTCGGGCGGGCGTCCAGCCATGTGCCGGACGCCCGCTCATCTCATATGCCGAGATTTTGAGCCACGGGTCGGGACAACCCGCCGAACCGGGGGTAGCCTCGCAGTAGTCATGCGGCGCTTCGTGGTAATCCTTCGCTGCCGCAGCGGGGCCTGATCATCGGCAGGCCGGCTCCCGCTGCGGAGGCTCTGCCTGGCCGTGAGTCCGATGCCGCGCCGGACCGTGCGAACCACGGCCCACCGGCGGCCCCTCTGGCCACCAGCTCAGCGATCGGAGCAACCCATCATGAACGACACCCAGAACAACGCCCCCGCCGAAGACGCCCAGGAAGAAGCCGCCCGCGCCCTGCAGACGGCCCTGGATAGAAGAGCCGATTGATCTTTCTCCTCCTTCGGGCACGGAGGGCCCTCCATCGTCAGGCGCAGCGGCTATCGCTGGCATCGCTCCGGCTCGCCTGGCGGCTCGTTGCGCGATCAGGTTCTCGCTTCGCTTGAACCTGCCTTCGGACGCGATCGCCACTTCTCAGGTTGTCGGTGGTTGCTCCCTCGGCTGAGGTGGGCGCGTCCGTTGGGCTTCGGGTCGCCCTTTGGGCCTGACAGTCCCAAGGCTCGCGGTCGGTGAGTGATGCGGTGTGATCTGCGTTACTGCCGTTCATGGGGTGTGGGGCCGTTTCGTCTTCTGTTCGTGAGCACTACGAACGGAGACGTCATGAAGATCTTCATCGCCGGAGCGTCGGGCGCGATCGGCGGCCACCTCGTTCCCCAACTGGTGGCGCGCGGACACGAGGTGGTCGGCACCACCCGCTCGGCCGCCAAGACCGCCGCGCTTCGGGCGCTGGGCGCCGAACCGATGATCGTCGACGCGCTCGACCCCGACTCGGTGGCCGACGCCGTGGCCAGGGCGGAGCCCGAGGTGATCGTCCATCAGCTCACCGCGCTGAGCGGACCGGCGGACTTCCGGCACGTGAAGCGGATGGCGGCGGCCACCGACCGGCTGCGCACCGAAGGCACCGACCACCTGCTGGCCGCCGCGCGCGCCGCCGGCGTCGGCAGGTTCGTGGCACAGAGCAACGCCATGTGGATGGAGCGGACCGGCGGGCCGGTCGCCGACGAGAACGGCCGGATCGAGCCCAGTCCGCCCGCGGACATCGAGAGGTCGGTGGCCGCGCTGCGCCACCTGGAGGAGGCGGTGACCGGTATCACCTGGGCCGACGGGATCGCGCTTCGCTACGGTGGCTTCTATGGGCCGGGGACCGGCATCAGCGCCGAGCGGGACGCCGTGATGACCGAGCAGATCGTCAGGCGGAGGTTCCCGATCGTCGGCGGCGGTGGCGGGGTGTGGTCGCTGGTGCACATCGCCGATGCCGCGTCCGCCACGGTCGCCGCCGTCGAACGCGGCAGGCCCGGGATCTACCACGTCGCCGATGACGAGCCGGCGCCGGTGCGCGTCTGGTTGCCGGAGCTGGCCCGCGCGCTCGGGGCCGAGCCGCCGCGCCGGGTTCCGGCCTGGCCCGTACGCCTGCTGGCGGGCAAGGGGCCGGTGGACCTGATGACGCGGGCCCGCGGCATCTCCAGCGAGAAGACCAAGCGCGAACTGGACTGGGCGCCGCGGTACCCCACCTGGCGAACGGGTTTCACCGACGGGTTGAGGTAGGCCGGCGTGTCCACCACCGACCTTTACGACGAGCTGCGACCGCGGGCGTTCGCCATCGCATACCGGATGCTCGGCAGCGTCAGCGAAGCCGAGGACGTGGTGCAGGAAGCGCTCCTGCGGCTGCACCAGACCCTGCGGCGCGACGAGCGGATCGAGTCGCCGCGGGCGTACATCGCCACGCTGGTCACCCGGCTCGCCATCGACCAGTTGCGCTCCGCGCGGGCACGGCGGGAGCAGTACGTCGGCGAATGGCTGCCGGAACCGCTGGCCGCCGATCCGTCCCCGGACGAGCAGGCGGAGACCGCCGACTCGCTGTCCCTGGCCTTCCTGGTTCTGCTGGAGAGCCTGTCGCCGCGGCAGCGGGCCGCGTTCCTGCTGCGGGAGGTGTTCCAGTACCCCTACGGCGAGGTCGCCGAGATCATCGGCACCGACGTGGACGGCACGCGGCACCTGGTGGCACGGGCTCGCCGCCGCGTCCAGGAGCACCGGCCGCGCTACCACGCCACTCGGCGGCAGCGGCGGCAGCTGGCCAAGCGCTTCTTCGCCGCCGTCGAGCAGGGGGACCTGCAAGCGTTCGAAGAGCTGCTGGCGGAGGATGTGGCCCTGCACGGTGACGGTGGCGGCAAGGTGCCGGCACTGGGCCGGCCGGTCGACGGACGGCGGCGCGTGGCCCACGTCCTGGCGGCGGTGGTGCCCGTGCTGGCCCGTGCCGGCGGCGTGCGCTTCCACGTCACCGAGGTCAACGGTCAGGCGGGCGCCCTGGTGTTCGACGTCCGGGACCTGCTGGTCGGGGTGATAGGGCTGGAGATCGCCGACGGCAGGGTGCAGACGATCCACTCCATCGTCAACCCCGACAAACTTCAGCACTTCGACCGGGTCGGCGACATCGGTGTCCTGGTGCATGCGGGCCGCCGAGCCGCCGGCGACGGTTGAACCGCTGGTCGGCGCGTCCCGCTCGTCCGGAGGCGCCGACGCGCGCTCGCCGGCGGGCGGGTGGGGCGGTGATGCGAGACTGGGGGAGTGACGGGCGATGTGAGCGGCACCGAAGTCCGTGGTGTGCTGGGGCGCGTCGCTGAGCTCGGGCCCTATTTCGAGCTCGCCGCCGAGGGGGTCTCGGAAGACTCTGCCTGGGGGGCGTTTCCGGGGAGTCCCGGCCGGCTTCGGGAAGTCGTCGGCGACTATGCCGGGCGGCTCGGGACCGATGAGGTCCGGGTGGCGGCCTCGTTGCTCTTCCAGGGGCTCGCGGCGCGGATCTGGTCGCCGGTCGTCGCCGCGGCGGCGCTCGGGGTCGTTCCCGACCTTTCGGAAGTGCGGTGGCGGTGGGCGCCGGGTGAGGCGATCATGCTGGGGCTCGCCGAGGTCCGCGGGTGGCGGGTCGCGAACGTGGGCGAGGCCGTCGAGATCGTCCATCCCATGGTCGTGGACGGGCTGCTGCGCCCGCTGCGGAAGGCGATGCTGGGCTTCGTCAAGCTCGCGGACGGGCTGGTCTGGGGCAACGCCGCCTCGGCGCTCGCCGGGAGCCTGAACGTGGGGACGGCAGACCCGGGGCGGGTCGCGATCGTGCGGGAACTGCTCGCGCGCGAGCCGCTCGCCGAGGCCGGGTCCTTCGGGCCGCGCGGGTACGTACGGAACAACTGCTGCCTGTACTACCGCGTTCCTGGTGGCGGCATGTGCGGCGATTGCGGGCTCGCGCGCTGATTGTCCGTGATGTGAGACGGAAGCCCAAGCACTGAGACGTTTGCAGTAGAGTGCGCCCATGGCTTCGCGCAGCATTCGTCTGGCCGTGATCCCGGGTGACGGGATCGGCCCCGAGGTGGTCGCCGAGGGACTGAAGGTCCTCGACGCCGTGTCCGGCGACCTCACGTTCGAGCAGACCTCCTACGACCTGGGCGCCGCCCGGTGGCACCGGACGGGGGAGACGCTGCCCGACTCGGTCCTGGACGAGCTGCGCGAGCAGGAGGTCATCCTGCTCGGCGCCGTCGGCGACCCGAGCGTGCCGAGCGGCACGCTGGAGCGCGGGCTCCTGCTGCGGACCCGGTTCGAGCTCGACCACTACGTCAACCTGCGCCCGGTGAAGCTGTTCCCGGGCGTCAGCACCCCGCTCGCCGGTGTGACCCCCGACGACATCGACATGGTCGTCGTCCGCGAGGGCACCGAGGGCCCCTACACCGGCGTCGGCGGCGTCCTGCGCAAGGGCACCCCCCACGAGGTCGCCACGCAGGAGAGCGTCAACACCGCCTTCGGCGTCGAGCGCGTCATCCGGTACGCGTTCGAGGTCGCGGCGTCCCGTCCGCGCAAGAAGCTGACGCTCGTCCACAAGGACAACGTGCTCACCTTCGCCGGTGACCTCTACCAGCGGACCCTGAAGCGGGTCGCCGCGGAGTACCCGCAGGTCACGACCGACTACTGCCATGTCGACGCGGCCACGATGTTCTTCGTGAGCCAGCCGCGGCGGTACGACGTCATCGTCACCGACAACCTGTTCGGCGACATCATCACCGACATCGGCGCCGCGATCGCCGGAGGCATCGGGCTCGCCGCGTCCGGGAACGTCAACCCCGACCGCACCGCGCCGTCGATGTTCGAGCCGGTCCACGGCAGCGCCCCCGACATCGCCGGGCAGGGCAAGGCCGACCCGACCGCCACGATCCTGTCGGTCGCCATGCTGCTCGACCACGTCGGCGAGGGCGACGCCGCCCGCCGCGTCGAGCAGGCCGTCTCGGACGACCTGGCCGAGCGCGCCGCGCTGGGCGCCCGGTCGACGTCCCAGATCGGCGACGCGATCGCGAAGCGAGTATCCGGCTAGGGGCACGCCGCCTCCGGCCAGACCGGGCGTGCCCTCGCGGCGCGCCCGGTTTTCCGTATGCGCGCGCGTGGAGGAGCAGGTCTAGACGAAGTAGGACAATGGGGACTAGGAAGCCGATGCGGCGATGGGGCCGCCTGGGCGATCCGCGAGAGGACGAGACCGCGATGAGCGACACCCTGGAATTCGAGATCACGCGCACCGAGCGGCCCACGGGGGCCGACGAACGCGCGCGGATCCTGGCCGAGCCCGGGTTCGGCCGGTACTTCACCGACCACATGGTCACGGTCCGGTACTCGGCCGAGCGCGGCTGGTACGACGCGAAGCTGGAGCCCTACGGGCCGATCCCGATGGACCCGGCCTCGCAGGTGTTCCACTACGCCCAGGAGCTCTTCGAGGGCCTCAAGGCCTACCGGCAGCCGGACGGCTCGATCGTCACCTTCCGGCCGTACATGAACGCGGCGCGGATGAACCGGTCCGCCCGGCGGATGGCGATGCCGGAGATCCCCGAGCAGCTGTTCGTCGACGCCGTCGAGCTGCTCGTCCGCACCGACAAGGACTGGGTGCCCGACACCGAGGGGCACAGCCTCTACCTGCGGCCCTTCATGATCGCCACCACCCGCGCACTCGGCGTCAACAGCCCGGCCCACGAGTTCCTCTTCATGGTCATCGCGTCCCCGTCCGGCCTCTACTACCCGCGCGGCATCAAGCCCGTCTCGGTGTGGCTGTCGCAGGACTACACCCGCGCGGCGCCCGGCGGCACCGGGGAGGCCAAGTTCGGCGGCAACTACGCCGCGTCCTTCGCCGGCCAGGCCGAGGCCGTCGCGCAGGGCTGCGACCAGGTCGTCTGGCTCGACGCGGTGGAGCACCGCTGGGTCGAGGAGGTCGGCTCGATGAACCTCATGTTCGTCTACGGCTCCGGCGCGCGGGCCCGGCTGCTCACCCCCGCGCTCACCGGCACCCTGCTCGCCGGCGTCACCCGCGACTCGATGCTCAAGCTGGCGCCCGACCTCGGCGTCCCCACCGAGGAAGGCAAGATCAGCATCGACGAGTGGGAGGCGGGCTGCGCCTCCGGGGAGATCACCGAGGTGTTCGGCTGCGGCACCGCCGCGATTATCAGCCCGGTCGGCCGGGTCAAGGGCCGGGACCGCGAGTGGACGATCGGCGACGGTGAGCCCGGCGAGATCTCGATGCGGCTGCGCCAGGAACTGGTCGGCATCCAGTACGGCACCCGTCCCGACCCCTACGGCTGGGTCCACAAGATCGTCTGATCGGTGCGCCGGCGGCGCGCGCTCGCGACGGGCGCGCGCGCCGCCGGGCCGGTCAGTGGCGGATCTGCACCGACGTCGTGACGGCCGGACCCGTGCTCGCCGGGGCGGCGCCCCGCGAGGACGGGTTGACGGCGTAGTGGAACGAGAAGCCGACGAAGGCCCGGCCGGGCCGCCCGCCGACCTGCACCGCGAAGGTGCAGGTGCCCGAGAGCGTGTACACCTTCCGGGCGCGGTGCGGGGCGACCGTGGAGTGCCAGTAGTAGCCGACGGGGACGACGTGCCGGTCGTGGTACCGGCCGTTCAGCCCGGTCGCCGTGCAGACGGCGTTGCCGCGGGCGATCGACCGCAGCTTCGCGCTGGTGATGCGGAACACCCACGGCATCGGGTAGCGCCTGGAGTGCGGCCCGGTCAGCCTTACCTGCGCGTGGAACGAGCCGACCGAGTCGTGGTAGGCGAACGACTGGTGCCGTTTCGTGAACACGTAGTGGTGGATGGGCGCGGCGCGTTCCGGGCGCTCGGCCGCGGACACGGCGGACACGGAGCCGAGCGCCATCACCAGCGCCGTTCCGGAAGCGGCCGCGGTCCGGCCGAATGTGTGCATACGCATTCCAGGAATTCCCCTCGAAAAGGTTCGCCGTCCCCCACGGCGGGTGGACGGACGCGATCAGTCCGCCGCCCCGGTGCTCAGCCGCGACCGGCCGACCGCACGTCCAGCGCGCGGTAGGCGTAGCCGTCCTGTTCGGCCTCCTCCCAGGTGAAGAGCACGCCTTCGCCCGGATCGAGGGAGGCGAAGGCGCCCGGTTCAGCGCGCACGACCGAGAAATGTGCCCAGACCTCGCCGGGCACGTCGGGTGAGACCAGCACCCCCCAGCCGGCCTCGTCGTCCCAGGACGCCACCGTCCCGTGGACCGGTTCGCCGCTCATCGGATCCCCTTCCTCCGGCGGACAGTGCGATCATTAATCGTTTTACCGTGACAGCGCAAGTGCCTTTCGAGGTAAGGAATGCATTCTCGCCATCCTTTGCTTGGCAATCGTTTTTTGTCGCGCAATAAACGCCAAGTGGAGAAAAGCGAGATATGACTCCGCGGTGGCGCGGGCGCCGCCGGCGCGGACGATCCGCGTCCCAACATCTGAGACGGATGTCCCAAATCCATGGACCATGTGGCATGATGAGCGCATCATGCGCCACAGCCTCGTGATTATCGGCTGGCGCGCCGGCAGCTAACGGGACACCGCCGGCGCGCAGACCTCTCACGTCCGTGAGGGGTCTTTTTTGTGCCCTGGCGCTGATCCCCCTGGGGGTTTTCACATGCAAGGCGACGCGTTCCACGTCTACGACACCACCCTGCGCGACGGCTCGCAGCAGGAGGGGCTCAACCTCTCCGTGCCCGACAAACTCGCGGTCGCGCGACATCTGGACGACCTGGGCGTCGGCTTCATCGAGGGCGGCTGGCCGGGCGCCAACCCCAAGGACACCGAGTTCTTCAGGCGGGCTCGAACAGAGCTCGACCTGAGGCACGCGCAGCTCACCGCGTTCGGCGCGACCCGCCGGGCCGGGGTGAAGGCGGCCGACGACCCCCAGGTCGCCGCCCTGCGCGACTCCGGCGCGTCCGTCGTGACCCTGGTCGCCAAGAGTCACGACAGGCACGTCGAACTGGCCCTCCGCACCACCCTGGAGGAGAACCTCGCGATGATCCGCGACACGGTCTCCCACCTGCGTGCGGAGGGCCAACGGGTCTTCCTGGACGCCGAGCACTTCTTCGACGGCCACAAGGCCAACCGCGCCTACGCGCTGGAGGCCGTCCGCACCGCCGCCGAGGCCGGCGCCGACGTCGTCGCGCTCTGCGACACCAACGGCGGCATGCTGCCGGACGAGCTCGCCGAGGTCGTGCACGAGGTCGTCGGCCACGGCGTCCGCGTCGGCATCCACTGCCACGACGACTCCGGCTGCGCGGTCGCCAACACGCTCGCCGCCGTCCGGGCGGGCGCGACGCACGTCCAGGGCTGCGCGAACGGGTACGGGGAGCGCAGCGGCAACGCCAACCTGTTCACCGTCGTCGGGAACCTCCAGCTCAAGCGGGGCATGAGCCTCGTCTCGGACGCCCAGCTCGCCGAGATGACGCGGATCGCGCACGCCGTCTCCGAGGTCACCAACGTCGCGCCGAGCTCGCAGCAGCCGTACGTGGGCGTGTCCGCGTTCGCGCACAAGGCCGGGCTGCACGCGTCCGCGGTGAAGATCGACCCCGACCTCTACCAGCACATCGACCCGGCCGCCGTCGGCAACGACATGCGGATGCTGGTGTCCAGCATGGCCGGGCGCGCGTCGGTCGAGCTGAAGGGCCGCGAGCTCGGCTACGACCTGTCCGGCGAGAAGGCCAAGGCCGTCGTGGACAGGGTGAAGGAGCTGGAGTCCACCGGCTACACCTTCGAGGCCGCGGACGCCTCGTTCGAGCTGCTGCTGCGCGAGGAGCTGACCGGCGTCCGGCAGCGGCACTTCGAGGTCGAGTCGTGGCGGTCGATCGTGGAGCGCCGCCCGGACGGGTCGATGATCAGCGAGGCCACCGTCAAGCTGCACGCCAAGGGCGAGCGGATCATCGCGACCGGCGAGGGCAACGGCCCCGTCAACGCCCTCGACAACGCGCTGCGGATCGCGCTCGGCCGCCTCTACCCGGAACTGGCGCGGCTGGAGCTGGTCGACTACAAGGTCCGCATCCTGGAGGGCGCGCACGGCACCGACGCGCGGACCCGGGTCCTCGTCGAGTCCGGCGACGGCGAGCGCGAGTGGGGGACGGTCGGCGTCGAGGACAACGTCATCGCCGCGTCCTGGCAGGCCCTGGAGGAGGCCGTCACCTACTGCCTGCTCCGCGCCGGCTACGAGGCGGGCTGACGGGAATCTCCTCGCGGGCGCGGGCATTATCAGGGCATGAGCACTGAGATCACCGACAACGCCGAGCAGGGCCGCTACGAGATCAGGCTGGACGGCGACCTCGCCGGGTTCGCCGAGTACGAGCGGGGCGAGGGCGCCGTCGTCTTCACCCACACCGAGGTCGACTCCGCCTTCGAGGGCAAGGGCGTGGGAAGCGCGCTGGCCCGCGGCGCCCTGGACGACGTCCGCTCCCAGGGCCTGTCGGTCGTCCCGCTGTGCCCTTTCATCAAGAAGTGGATCCTGAGGCACCCGGATTACAAGGATCTGGTGCGTTAACCCTGCCGCGGGACGTGTCGCGCCCGTGTCCGCGGACATACGGGGAGTGGTATCGCCCGTTCGACCGAACGAGTATCTTTCCGTGAGTATTGGCGCGGTTACGTAGAAAGTTCGTCAAAGCGACGAAACCGGTAGCGGATTTCAGTTGAAGGATCCACTATAGGAAGATGCACGGCACGTGCGAGGTTCCCGCGCGCCGTGTCCCCGTAGAATCCCTGCCCCTGTGAACCGACGTCCCGTGACCGACCTGCCGGAGTGATCGTATGCCCATCCGACCCTGGAGCCCCGAGGACCTTGGGCGTCCCACGGACGGCACCTGGGCCGACGTGGCGTTCGGTCTCGGCGAGACGTACGAGCGCGAGGGCCGCCTGGAGCAGGCGGCCCACTGGTACCGGCGGGCGGCCGAGTCCGGGAGCGCCGACGCCGCGCTGCGGCTCGGCGCCGTCCTCGGACGGATGGCCGACGCCGGGGCCGACCACGCGGCCGACGAGCTGCTGGCGGAGGCGACCCGCTGGCTCAGCGGCGCGCAGGACGCCACCACTCCCGACGCGATCGAGCTGATCACCGCTACGCTCAACCGGCAGATGCGGCAGGCCGCGCGCCGCGGACTCGAACCTGCCCCCGCCGGCTGACACCTTCGCGGGGCGGGTGGCGAACCGATCCGTCGCGCCGGTCGTCGGACTCCATGAGATCGGCGTCAGTGGAAGGTGGACGAGTTGAGCGGCGAGGACTCCGGGTACGTGCCCCCGGACCACAAGACGACCGCAGAGTTCGGCGTCACCAGGAAGTCCGCCGCGCCCGGAGAACCGGCCCGGCCGGGGACCGCGGCCGTACCGGCCGCCGACGATCTGGTGGACGACCTCTTCGACGGCGACGTCACGACCCATGACGTCCCCCAGATGGACGGCGTGGCGATCCAGGACCTTCCCGCCGACGACCCCGAGGACGATCTGGAGTCGACCTACCAGGACGGCCCGGGCGACGAGCCGGAGGACGACTTCGACACCACGCTCCGGGACGGCCCCGCCGTCGCCTTCCAGAAGCAGCCGCCCGCGGACACCGTGGACGAGCTGGATGTGACCGCGTTCCAGCCGCCGGTCACCTTCGCCGACATCCCCATGGAGCAGCCCTCCAAGCCCTCCAAGCCCACCCCGGCCGTCCCGCCTCAGGCCGCTCCGGCCGTCCCGCCGCCGGCGCAGCCGGCCGCCTTCGAGCAGGCCGCGGACCCGGCGGTGGTGTACGCCCCGCCTCCCGCTCCGTACCGGGAACCCGTCCCGGGGCCGAACCTCGTCCCGGAGCAGATGCAGCCTTCGGGGCAGGCGCCGCCCGCGCAGGTCGCCGCCCAGGCGGCGGCCGCCCCGATGCCCGCCGAGGCGCCGTGGACGGAGCAGTTCGCCTCCGGCGACGAGACGGTGAACCAGTCGGAGAGCGGCCCGGCGTTCGCCTACGGGACGCCCGGGGCGCAGCCTCCCGCCCAGAGCACGATGCCCCCGCACCACGGGGCGTCCGCCCCGCCGATGCCGCCGCCCGCGATGGCCTCGCCGTCCGGAGGGCTGCCCGGCGGGCCTGCCGGCGGGCAGCCGCCGTCCCGCTCGCGGCGGCCGATGGTCCTCCTCCTGCTGATCGCCCTGGTGGTGGTGCTCGTCCTGATCGGCGTCGTTGTGCTGATGCTCGGCAGCGGCTCCGAGACGAAGGGCAAGGCCGCCAACCAGAAGTCCCCGGCGGCGAGCACTCCGGCGACGCCTGGCGGCACGGGACCGGCGTCCCCCGGCGCGCCCTCGCCCGGCGGCGGCGCGCCCGCGACGCCCCCGCAGCCCGGGGCCCCCACGAACCAGCCGCCCGGAGGCCAGCTGCCGGGCGGGCAGCAGCCGGGCGGGCAGCCCGCCGCGCCGCCCCCGGTGACCACCGCCCCCATCGGGCCGCTCGTCCAGGGCAAGGGCATCACCTACCAGCTCGTCCAGCAGGACAGCGGGTACTTCGAGGGCAAGATGGTCATCACGAACCGCACCAGGAAGCCCCTGAAGGCGTGGAAGCTGACGTTCAAGTCGCCTGGCGCGGACGTGAAGAACATCTGGGGCGCCCGGCTCGTGCACGGCGGCTCCACCGTCGAGATCAGAAACCTGGACGGCGTGCCCCCGATCCAGCCCGGCGCGACGTGGGACGTCCAGTTCGGAGCGGCCGGAACGGCGGCCACCCCGAAGTCCTGCGAGCTGAACGGCAGGGCCTGCGGCTTCTGAGCGGGCGGGTCCGCGACCGGCGGGCGGGCCGCGGCTTCTGGACGGCGTACTAGGCTCTTGACCATGCGTATCGCCAGATTCTCCACCGACGACGGCATGTCCTTCGGTGTGGTGGAGGAGAACACCGTCGCCGTCATCGCGGCCCACCCCTTCGGTGAGCTGACCTTCACCGGGCAGCGCCTCCCGCTCACCGACGTCCGGCTGCTCGCCCCGATCCTGCCCAGCAAGATCATCGCGATCGGGAAGAACTACGCCGACCACGTCCGCGAGATGGGCGGGGACGAGCCGCCCGCGGAGCCGGTGCTGTTCTCCAAGCCGTCCACCGCCGTCATCGGCCCCGGGGAGGCGATCGCCTACCCGCAGAAGCTGTCCGAGCGCGTCGACCACGAGGGCGAGCTCGCCGTCGTCATCGGCCGGATGTGCCGCGAGGTCCCGGCGTCCCGCGCCGCCGAGGTCATCCTCGGCTACACCTGCGCCAACGACGTCACCGCCCGCGACCTCCAGGCGAAGGACGGGCAGTGGACGCGGGCCAAGGGCTTCGACACGTTCTGCCCGATCGGCCCCTGGATCGAGACCGAGATCGACCCCGCCGACCTGGCGATCTCCACGACCGTCAACGGGGAGGTCCGGCAGGAGGCCCGCACGTCCCTGCTGCTGCACGACATCCCGACGCTGGTCCAGTACGTCAGCCAGGTCATGACCCTGCTGCCCGGCGACGTCATCCTGACCGGCACCCCCGCCGGCGTCGGCCCCCTGGAGATCGGGGACGAGGTCACCGTCACCGTCGAGAACATCGGCAGCCTCACCAACCGGGTCATCGCCCGCGACTGAGGAGCCCCAGGTGTTCACCGGCTTCAGCGACGAGGCCTTCGCCTTCTACGAGGGGCTGCAGGCCGACAACAGCAAGCCCTACTGGACGTCCCACAAGGACGCCTACGAGCGCCACGTGCGCGAACCCTTGGCCGAGCTGTGCGCCGAACTCGAAGACGAGTTCGGCGCCGTCAAGCTCTTCCGCCCGTACCGCGACGTCCGCTTCAGCAAGGACAAGTCGCCGTACAAGACCCACCAGGGCGGCCACACCGGCCAGGGCTTCTACATCCAGATCGACGCGGACGGGCTCATGGTCGCGGGCGGCATGTACGCCCCGACCCCCGACCAGCTCCGCCGCTACCGCGAAGCCGTCGCCTCCGACACCAGCGGCGCCGAACTCCAGGCCATCGTGGACGGCCTACGCGCCGCCGCCATGGAGATCGCAGGCGACCGCCTCAAGACCCGCCCGCGCGGGACGGACCCCGACCACCCCCGGCTGGACCTCCTGCGGCACCGCTCCCTCTACGCCCGCGAGGGCTGGCCCGCCGACCCGTGGATGTCCGACCCCGGCGAGGTCATCGCCCGCGTCCGCGCGTCCTGGCGCCGCCTGCGCCCCCTCGTCACCTGGGGCCACGAGCACGTCGGACCGCCCGACTCCACCCGCTGACCCACCGAACGGCCAATCGTTTTGGTCCAACTCCCGCTGTCCTGTATTCTCCTTGAGGCGCGAGCGACCGGCCGGAAACGGCTCGGGAGCCCGTACCTCACTGGGGTATGGTGTAATCGGCAGCACGAGTGATTCTGGTTCACTTAGTCTAGGTTCGAGTCCTGGTACCCCAGCTGCGTCCGCCCAGGCGGACACACGCCCCCGTCGTCTAGTGGCCTAGGACGCCGCCCTCTCAAGGCGGTAACGGCGGTTCGAATCCGCTCGGGGGTACGTTGCGGGACTCCCTGCTCGTTGAGCCTTCGGCTCAACTTCGCCGGGGCCCGCGGTGTCTTCTCAGGGGGGCGACCCCCTGGAACCCCCGGTGTTCGGGCTTCGCCCTCACTTGGTTGGGGCGTACGTCTAGAGGGTTTTTTCTGCGACGTCCAAGAGGCGTTCTTCTGCGGCCGCGCTTGTTCTTCTCATCGTGTTGTGGGCGATTTCGGGATTTCGCGTTGGGTGCCGCATCTGCGTACAACGTAGTTGTCGGGCCTGAGGCCTCCGGTGATGATTTCGTTTTGTGGGCGTGCCTCTGCCTGTGAGGGGGCTCTCGGAGATGCGGTCGCACGGAGCCCGCTGCGCCTTCCCGGTCGACGGACGTGTTGTCGAGCCTGTGCGCTTGGGTGGGGTCGGGGTGTTTGGTTGGAAAGTGGGTCGAGGTGGGGGTCGGGGTCCGGTAAGCTAGGCGAGGCCGCGCGGGAGACCGCGAAGGTCATGAGTCCAGCCCCCGTCGTCTAGTGGCCTAGGACGCCGCCCTCTCAAGGCGGTAACGGCGGTTCGAATCCGCTCGGGGGTACCCAGCCAGTTCTGCGGCGCCGTTCTGCGCGTCGGCTCTTACTCTCTTCTCTCATGAGGCGCGTCATTCTGACGTTTTGATGAGGTGCTTCCTGCGCGGGCCGGGGAATGTTCCCGCCGTGAGGTGGGGGTCCAAGAGCTGGTACGCGGTGCTGGTGGCGGTCATGGTGCTCGTCACGGTGGACGTCCTGCTCGATGGTCCGCTCCGCCACCTCGACCATGTCGTTCACGACTGGAGCGACGCGCACATCCAGGGCTGGCGGCTGACGGCGGTGGACGTCTTCGCGGCACTCGGCCAGCGGGGCTACCTGGCCAGAATCATCATCCCGCTCGCGATCATCGCCGCGATACGGATGCGGTCCCTGCGGTACCTGTGGGCGAGCGTGCTGATCGTGGGCGTTCTCTCGCTGCTGCAGGTGCTGCTGAAAGCGGCGATACCCCGGACGTTCCCGATCAGCGGAACCGACGTGCTGTTCGTCCGCGGCGACGCCTACCCCTCCGGGCACACCCTCAACGGGTTCGTCCTCGTCTGGATCATCCTCGAACTGGTGGTCGTCGCATTCCCCGCCTCCTCCGGGGCTCTGCCGCCGCGACGCCGCCGCGACATCGCCGTGGTGACGGGAACGGTCACGGCGGTCGCCCTCACCGTGGTCGACAAGCACTGGCTCACCGACTGCCTGTTCAGCCTCGCCCTCGGCCCCCTGTTGCTGCAGGGCCTGCTCCTCCTGGATCCGTTCGCCACCCGGCGCGGTCGAGAACGTCTAGATACAGGGTCAACTGACCGGACGCGCCGAGCATGGCGAGGCCCCGCGCGGTGAGCCTGCGCCGCCAGTCGTCCAGCGCCTCGGCCAGGGGCCCGGCGCCGCCCGCCGTCCGGACCTGCCGGACCACCATGGCGATGTGCTCCAGCGGATAGCCGCCCCGCCTGAGAAGGTGGGCGAGCTCCGCGTCGCGGACGTCGTTCGCGCGGAACACGCGGTAGCCGGTCGCCGGGTCCCGGGCGGGGACGAGGATGCCGGCGCCTTCCCAGTTGCGCAGCGTCGCCGGCGTGACCGCGAGCCGGTGGGCGAGCTCGCCGATCGTCCGCGGGCCTGGAGCGTCCGTGGGCCCGGCACCCGGCTCGGCCATCAGATGGTCCACCGCGTTCTTCACCGCCGCGAGGGTCTCGCGGTCGCGGAGCACCTGCTCGTGGCCGCGGTCGATGACCAGCAGGGCGTCGTCGAGGTCGCCGTCGTGGACCGCGTTCATGATCCGGCCGCCGGCCGCGTGCCCGAAGGCCGGGACGAGGGCGAGGAAGGCGCGCAGGGCGGCCGCGTGCACCTCGGTGTAGATCCGGTAGCCGGTGGGCGTGCGGTCCGCGGGCGGGAGGAACCCGTCGCGCTCGTAGTTGCGCACGGCCTGCGCCGACAGCCCGTGCTCCCGCGCGAGGTCGGACGGCCTCAGGGTCAACACCGCTTTGAGACTTGGGAGGGAAGAAGGACGGTCACAGGCGAAAAAGTATCAAACGTTTTTTCAACGATACGATTTCACCACATGAGTCAGGACATTCGCGACTTCGTGACCGCTTCATGTGGCCTGCTGGCGTTCGGCGAGCCGACGCACCGGGAGCCGTCCTTCGGGCGGCTCCGCAACGAGCTGCTCCCGCGGCTGGCCGGCCACGGCTTCCGGTCGATCGCCATGGAGACCGACCGGGTGGCCGCCCTCGCCGTCGACGACTTCGTACGGGAAGGCGAGGGGAGCCTCGACGCGGTGATGCGCGAGGGCTTCTCGCACGGCTGGGGGGACGTGGACGCCAACCGGCGGCTGGTCGCCTGGATGCGGGAGTACAACGAGGACCGTCCCCCGCACGAACGGCTGGCCTTCCACGGCTTCGACGCTCCGATGGAGACCCTCAGCGCCCCGAGCCCCCGCGCCTACCTCGAACACGCCCGCGACTACATGGGACTCGACCTCGACATCGCGTCCCTCACCGGCGACGACCGGCGGTGGAGCCGCCCGGAGGCGGTCATGGACCCGGCCATGTCGATCGGCGCGACGGCGGAGGCCCGCGAACTGCGGGTCATCGCCGACGACATGCTCGTCGCGCTCTACGAGCGGGCGCCGGAACTGATCGCGGCGACGTCGCTCGCCGAGTGGTCCAGGGCCGAGATCCACCTCACCGCCGGACTCGGCCTGCTGCGCTACCACAGGCGGGCGACCCAGCGACTGGAGCGGAACGCCCGCATCTCGCGCCTGGCGGCCGCCCGGGACGCGCTCATGGCCCAGAACCTCCTGGCCATCCGGAACGCCGAGGAGCGGCGCGGCCCGACCTTCGTCTTCGCGCACAACACCCACCTGCAGCGAAACCCGAGCCATATGCGCATGGGGGACATGGATCTCACCTGGTTCGGCACCGGCGCCGTCATCGCGTCCCTGCTGGACGAGCGGTACGTCTTCGTCGCCGGGAGCCTGGGCCGCAGCGAGACGATCAAACTCGGGGAGCCGGAGCCGGACACGTTCGAGGGCGGCATGCAGAGCCGCATCACCACCTGGGGCCTGACGCCGGCGGCCGCGATCCCGTCCGCCCGCCGCCGCACCGACGCCGTCCCCGAGCAGGGCTACTTCCCCCTCGACCAGGCGGTCCTCGACACGGCCGACGCGGTCCTGCACATCAGCGACGGAGCGACCGTCTGAGCCCCCGCCGCCCCGGCCCGTGGCGGTGGGGATGCGCCCGGCGGCGCGCGGGGTTGCAACCGGTAGCGAGGTACAGGCTTACCGTCGGGTCGGGGGGCGGCTAGGACGAGGAGCAGGGATGGCCGAGACGCCGGGCGCCACGGGCGGCGGGTACGAGGGGCTGCGCTCCGGGCAGGTCGCGGAGGCGGCCGGGGTGAACCCGCAGACGCTGCGGTACTACGAGCGGCGGGGGCTGCTGGCCGAGCCCGCCCGGACGCTGGGCGGGCACCGGCTCTACCCGGCCGAGGCCGTCACGGTGCTGCGGGTGATCAAGACGGCGCAGCGGCTCGGGTTCACCCTGGAGGAGGTCTCCGGGCTGCTGGCCGCCGCGCGGCACCGGCACGGCCCCCGCGACGCCGGGCTCGCCGCCGGTGCCCGCGCGAAGCTGGAGGAGGTGGAGCGGCGCATCGCCGACCTGGAGGTGATCCGGTCCGCGCTCCGCGGCGCCCTCGACGCCGGCTGCGACGACCTGATCGCCTGCGCGGGGGAGCCGTGCTGCCCGCTGCCGTTCGCCGGTCCCGGGGCCGCGCCGGAGCGTTCCCGCGAATGAATACGGTTGCGGTATGACGATCGCGCGCTCCCTGGCCCTCTTCGTCCTCGCCGCGGTCGCGGAGATCGGTGGCGCCTGGATGATCTGGCAGGGCGTCCGCGAGCACCGGGGCGGCTGGTGGATCGGCGCGGGCCTGGTGGCCCTCGGCCTGTACGGGTTCGTCGCCACCTTCCAGCCCGACGCCCACTTCGGCCGCGTCCTGGCCGCCTACGGGGGCGTGTTCGTCGCCGGGTCCCTGGCCTGGGGCATGGCCATGGACGGTTTCCGCCCCGACCGCTGGGACGTCGCCGGCGCGGCCGTCTGCGTCCTCGGCGTCCTGATCATCATGTACGCCCCGCGCGCCTGAGCACTACGTTCCCGGTCCCTCGGCGCGAAGCGCCGCCCGGCTTCGACGGCCCAGGAGCGGAACGAGGACGACCGCGACGCCCAGGTGCATCAGCGCCAGCGTGGCCCGGGCACCGCCGGACGCCTCCACGTTCAGCACGGGCACGAACGACACCAGCAACACGGTGACGGCCAAGCCGGTCCAGATCGCCGGAGCCCGGTCGGTCAACCGACCCAGCACCGCCCGCGCCCCTGAGGCGAGCAAGGAGACGGCAAGCGTGACGCAGACGATGAGAGGCAGGCCGATGACCTGGGCTGGACGTCCGTCACCGGGATCGACGCGAAGTTCCACGTGCAGGGTGCGGGCGGCGGTCCAGAGCAGAGCCGTGGCCAGGACGGCGCCGCCCCACGCGCATGCGTGGATGCGAAGTTCCGGCGCGGCCGAGCGGGTGGAAGCGGTGGTCATGTGGGTCTCCTTCAGGGGACGAGGATGGTCTTGCCGTGGGTGCGGCCGGCTTCCGCGTCCCGGTGCACGGCCGGGAGTTCGGCGAGCGGACGGGTTGCCGCGACGTCCACGCGCACCCCGCCGTCGTCGATGAGGGCGATCAGTTCGGTGAGCTGCGCGGGGTCGTTGCGGGCGACGAAGTGCGTGGCGGCCACGCCCGATCCGGGCGGGGGCTTCACCGGGCCGGTGATCGAGACGAGGGAACCGCCGGGGCGGACGGCGCGGCATAGTGCCTCCGCGGCCTCGGGCGGCAGCGGGACGAGGTTGAACACCAGATCCACCGGACGGTCCAGCGCCCGATGCGGGGGGACCCGCGTGTAGTCGATGATCTGCTCGGCGCCGTAGCCGCGGACCCGGTCGGCGCTGCGCGGACCGGCGGTGGCGATGACGCGGGCACCGGCGCGCCGGGCCAGTTGGACGGCGAACATGCCCACGCCGCCGCCCGCGCCGTTGACGAGGATCCGCATGCCCGGCTCGATGCGGGAGTGGTCGAACAACCCCTGCCAGGCGGTCAGGCCGGCGACCGGGATCGCCGCGGCATGGGCGAGCGGGAGCCTGGAGGGCGCGCGAACCAGCCGGGCGGCGGAAGCGGTGAGGTATCCGGCCCCCGCGCCGCCCTCGTCGAGGCGGCCGACGACGCGATCGCCGATCGCGAAGCGCTCGACGCCGGCCCCTGCCAGGACGACCGTCCCGGCGGCCTCGGAGCCGAGGGTGAACGGCAGATCCAGCGGGACGACGTCCCGCATCATCCCGGCCCGGAAGCCGGCGTCCGAGGGGTTGAACCCGGCGGCCGCGACCGCTACCAGCACCTCGCCCGGTCCCGGGTCAGGACGGGGGACCCGCTCATAACGGATCACGTCCGGCCCGCCGAAGGCGTGGACGCGCGCCGCCGTCATCGTCGCGCTCGGGCTCGCGGCGCGCTGATCCGATCGGAGTTCTGGTGTCATGAGTCGTCCTCGATGAAAGGAGGAGGAGACCGCGCCCCGCACCGGTGCGGGGGGCGCGCTGATCTCGAGTGATTCGACCGTAGGGCCGGAGCCGTGGACGACCAATGCGCATCCATCTCGGATCTTTAAGCGAGCGTCTCCCCGATGAGCACCATCGCTAGGATCCGAGGATGGACGTGCTGAGCGACGTGATAGCCGTGATGCGCACCGGCGAGCCGCGATCGGCGCTGGTCGAATGGCCGGCGCCGTGGGGGCAGCGGTTCCGGACGCCGCGGGGGGCGGCGGGATTCCAAGTCGTCTTGCGCGGTTCCTGCTGGTTCATCCCTGAAGGTGGCGACCCGTTCCCGCTGGCCGCCGGTGACGTGGTGTTCCTTCCGCACGAGAGCCGGCACGGCCTGGCCGACGCTCCGTCCACGCCCTTGGCCGAGCACGTCTGCGATCCGCAGGACGACGTCAGGTTCGAGCGCAGGCACGCCGCCGCGCCGATCGGACGGCCGGGCGCCGGCTCTCCGGCCACGGTGACGCTGTGCGGGGCCTACGAACTCGACGCCGCCCGCGTCCACCCGCTGCTCGACGATCTGCCTTCGGTGCTGCATCTGCCCGCTCGGCTGGGACGCCATCCCCAGCTGCGCGCCGCGGTCGAGCTGCTCGGCGCGGAACTCGACGACCCGCAGCCGGGCACCGGCGCCCTCGTGCCCGCTCTGCTGGACACGCTGCTGCTCTACATCCTGCGGGCGTGGTTCGCCGATCAGCCGGCGGGCGGCGGGGCCACCGGGTGGGCGGCGGCGCTCGCCGACCCGGCGATCAGTACCGCCCTGGAGGCGCTCCACGACGATCCCGCGCGTCCCTGGACCGTTGCCGGCCTGGGCGCCCACGCGGGGCTGTCGCGGGCCGCCTTCTCCCGCCGTTTCACGGCGCTCGTGGGGCGGCCACCGCTGGCCTACCTGACCTGGTGGCGGTTGACGACCGCCATGCGGCTTCTGCGCGACTCCGACGCCCCTCTGAACGTCGTGGCGGAAAAGGTCGGATACGGCTCGGAGTACGCGTTCGCCAACGCGTTCAAACGCGAGTTCGACCTTCCGCCGGGACGCTACCGGCGCAACAGCCGCTCTCCCGGCAGGCCGGAGCCGGCGGACCTCGAACTCGCCCCGCGCGCCTGAGGTACGCCCGCGCCGCGACCGCCAGAGTGTCACCGGGCACCCCGTCAGGACGTTCTCAGCGCCGACTGCCGGCCCCGGTCTCCGTCCGGAATTCCAGCACGGCCCGCGCGACCTGATCGGGCTGTTCGGCGACCATGTTGTGGCTGCCGGCCAGTTCGAGCACGCGCAGGTGCGGCCGGTCGGCGGTGAGGGCCAGCAGGTCGCGGCGGATTCCCGCGCGCAGCGCCGGCATGAGGTCGCCGGCGCGGCCCGGCAGGCCGGGCAGGTTCTCGGTGGCCAGGACGAACAGGGCGGGGCAGCGGATGCCGGCCACCGCCGCGACGCCGTCCTGGAAGTACGGGTCGTACCTGATCTGCTTGGCCAGCGCGGCGTCCGGCCGCACGTAGACGCCCTCGCCGGTGGTGCGGAGTGCCCGTTGGGGCAGCATCGCGGCGTGGGCCTCGGGCAGCGGCCGGGCCATCGCCTCGGCCTGGGCGTCGAAGAGGGCCTTCAGTTCCGCCAGCAGCGCGGTCAGTTCGTCGTGCGGGATGCCCGTGTAGTGGTGTGGTGCGGTCTCGGCCGAGCGCAGGCCGTCGAGGTTGACGATGCCCGGCCCGTCCGGGTGGCGCAGCGCCCACCGCACCGCGACCATGCCGCCGAGGGAGTGTCCGACCACGAGCGGAGCGTCCAGGCCGAGACGGTCGATGACCGCCTGCACATCGTCCAGGACCGCCTCCCAGTCCCACGGCCCGTCGCCGGACAGCCCGTGGCCGCGCAGGTCCATCGCGACGACCCGGTGCGCGCCGGTCAGCAGCGGCGCGACCGCGTCCCAGTGCAGGAGGGTGCCGCCCAGGCCGTGGAGCAGCAGCACGGGAGATCCGCTGCCGCCGTGGTCGCGGACGGCCAGGCGGACGGGGCGGTCATCGATGATCACTTCTCGGTGCGGCACGGGGGCGCTCCCGGGGGCGGTTGAGCCTGTCTCGGATGGAGGACGTCGTGACGCCGCCGTCGGGATCCCTGTCGAGCTTGCCGCGTTTGACCAGGTCGTGGACGCCTTGCCGGGTGATGCCGAGCATCGCCCCGGCCGTGGCGTACGACACGGCCGCCGCCGCGGGGTGGCCGGTCGTGCGGGCCACCGCCCGCCCCAGCGCGGTGCCCCACCAGGAGGCGGGCGGGTCGAAGGGCGCGTCGCCGGGGAACAGCACCCCGATGAGCCGGGCCGCGGTCAGCGTGGCCCGCTCCCGGTCGGCGCCGAGCAGCTGGGCGGCCCAGACCTCGGCCTCCACGCGCAGCCTCGCCCTGATCGGCCCGAGGAGCTCGTCGGAGGTCAGCAGGATCTCCAGGGGGTCGAGGATCCGCGTCTCCAGCACCCGGACCAGCTCGCCCACCAGCTCGACGTGGTCTTCCGTGGTCGTCACTTGACGAAAGATAGCAAGTACTTGCTCTCTAATGTCAAGTAGCGTTCGGGGGAGGGCCGAGGATCTCGACGTGGTGGCGGGCCGCGACGTGCCCGAGGGCCGCGGGGTCGAACGGGCCCGGATCGGGGAGGCGAAGCTCGGCGGCCGGGGCGCCGGCGTCGGCGGCGAAGTCCTCGAAGCCGGACGGCGTGGTGATCTGCAGGCAGCGCAGCGGCTCTTCGGAGCCGACGACGAACGTGTGGGGCAGGCCGACCGGCAGGAGCACGAAGCTCCCGGGCCCGGCGACGAGTTCCTCCCCGTCGCACAGGAAGCGCGCCGTGCCTGACAGGACGTAGAACATCTCGTCCTCCTCCAGGTGCCGGTGCAGCGGCGGGGCGAAGCCGGCCGGGTTGAGGAACTCCGCGACGGTGAGGCGGCCCCGGGTCTGCGCGCCCGCGGCCTTGACGGTGACGAGGTTGCCGAGGAACCACAGTGCCCGGCCTTCGGCGCTTCCCAGGACGTAGGGACGGTTGACGGACGACACGGCCGCCTCCATTTGGAGAGACAACGTCTATTGAATGAGACGCTAGTATGCCTCGGCATGGACGTCAATGACGGCTCCGGACGCGGTAGGCGCCGCTACGACTCGCCGCTGCGCGACCGGCGGGCCCGGCAGACCCGGCAGGCGATCGTCGCCGCGGCGAACCGGCTCTTCGTCGAGCGCGGCTACGCGGCCGCCTCCCTCGCCGACATCGCCAAGGAGGCCGCGGTGGCGCGGCCGACCGCCTTCGCCGCCTTCGGCTCCAAGGCTGCGTTGCTGCGCGAGGTGGTGGACCAGGCCCTGGCGGGCGACGACGAGCCCGTACCGGTCGCCGAGCGCCCCTGGTTCCGCCCGGTGCTGGAGGGGAGGACGCCGCAGGCGGTCGTGAACGCCTACGCCGAGGTCTGCCGCCTCATCGGCGGGCGCGCCGCGGAGATCTTCGAGGTCGTCCGCCGGGCGGCGGACGAGGGACCCGAGACGGCCGACCTGTGGGAGACGATGCAGCGCAACCGCCGCGCCGGCGCCGCCATGGTGATCGATCGCATCGAGTCGCTCGGCCCCGCGTCCCACGACCTCGACCACGAGCGCGCCGTGGACATCGTGTGGATGTTCAACGACCCCTCCCACTATCGGGCCCTGGTCCGGACGCGCGGCTGGAGCGAGCAGGCCTACACCGCCTGGCTGGCCGACCAGATGCGCCATGCTCTGGGCCTCGGCACGCCGGGACGCCGTGAACCGCCCGCGAAGACGATTTAGCGTTCCGGCATGCGAGAGGGGCGGCCCCCCCGACCGCCCCTCCGCGTCCTTGAAAAGCTCCCGCCCGGCGGAGCCATTCTCGGTCCCGGGGCGTGTGAACAGCATGTTAGTCGAATGGGTGTTGGCGAAGAACTGGAAATGAGGATTCTCGTAAAAGCGGAGAGAAGTCGACCGGCTTCGCCCGTCTCGCGGAGCGTCGTCCTGCTTGCCCGAGTGTGCCGGAGAGATCCTCTGTGCTCGGGCGGCACGGGAGTGGAGAACATTGACGATCACCTCTCCGGTGGCGGGGCATTTATGCGGGAATCCTCTCCTGACCTCGGGTGTTACCTGGCATCATGTGCCGATGTAAGGGTGTGGCGGACGGGTAGTGCGCGACCGTTTTCGCAAGGCGATTCGGGGGTCACGTTGGGTCTGATTTGTCGCGATGGTCGGATCGGATAATGGCCAATGATTGGACTCTTAGGCGTAATGAAAACCGATGTCATTGGCTGGGCGGCCCGGGTGAAAAGGTGTTTCGGATCTTCGGCGTCGGTCGGAGAGACGAAGGCCCGCGCATATTTCATGGCAATTTCTGTAGGGTGCGACGCCCGGCGCCGGAGGGATCGCCGCCTCCCGGTCCTGGGGCCGCGCGGCGGCGCGCCACGACCGTCCCCGTCCACGCGCACGTCCTTGGCTGACGGATGAGGTTGTGGTCAACTTAAATCGCTGGCGATGGGGGGAGTGGGAGCCGAATGCAGCGTCATGTGGACGAGGTGCCGCCGGGAGCGTCGCTCGCCGAGAAGGTCGAGTGGCTCATCCAGAATCTCTGGCCGTCGGACGCGGACCCGCCGCGCAACAACGTGGAGACGGCCGCCGCCATCGCGCATGCCACCGGTGAGGACATCTCGTCCACCACCGTGTGGAAGCTGCGCACCGGGCGGCAGGAGAACCCGCAGCTGAAGACCCTGACGGCGCTCGCCACGTTCTTCGGCGTGCCGATCGGCTACTTCGGCTTCGCCGGGGAGTCCGGGCCCATCGGCGAGGACCTCACGCTGAAGGCCCTGCGCCGGGACGTCGAGCAGGGCATCATCCGGCCCGAGGTGCTGCGCGCCCTGGTCGACCTGTCCCCGGAGGCGCGCTGGGTCGTGGACGAGATGATCCTCGCCGCCGCCGAGGCCGACCGCGTGCGCCACGCCTGACGCCGGGCGGCGGCGCGGGGCGATGTTTCGCCGGGGACCTGATCAGGTAGAGGGCGACTAGAGCGTCACCCATACCCCGGAGGGGCAATGCCGCCGTTCGCCGCCGTCCTGTCGGTACTCGGGCTGGTGGCCGCCCTGGTCGCCGGGGTCTACGCGGTGTCGGCGGCGGTGGCGCCGCGCGGGTTCGAGAGCGGGCCGTTCCTGTCGGGGGCGCGCCCGGCCGAGCACGCGGTGTCGCGGTACCACGTGCGCTGGTACACGGTGTCGATGGTCTTCCTGGCCTTCGACATGGAAATGGTCTTCATGTTCCCGTGGGCGCTCGTCGTCGCGTCGATCGGCGTCAAGGCGGTCGTGGAGATGTTCACCTTCCTGGCGTTGCTGCTGGTCGGCGTCCTCTACGCGTGGCGGGAGGGGGTGTTCCGGTGGGTCTGAGGCGTTCCGCGGGTCTGGGACGGTTCGCCGCGCGGCGCCCGTTCGTCGTCTCGGCGGCGGACGGGACGAGCGACCGGCTCGCGGTCGAGCGCGCGATGCGGGGCCGCCGGTGGCGTCCCGCCCTGTCGCCCGCGGAGACCGGGATGCTCGTGGTGTGCGGGAACCCCGGGCCCGCGCTGGCCGGGGCCGTCGACGTGGTCTGGCGGGACATGCCGGAGCCCCGGGTGCGCGTCTCCGCCTCGGACCTGGAGGGCGTCGCCGGAGGTCCGCGTCCCGCCCTCGACCTGGACGCGGACATGGCCGACCGGGCCGACGACCGGGACGGCCTGAAGTTGGACGTCCTGCATGTGCCGCTGGGGCCCGTGCTGTCGTACTGGCCGGCGGGGTTGCGGGTCGATCTGACGTTGCAGGGCGACGTCGTCCAGGAAGCCGAGGTCACCGCCGTCGACACCGGCGGTGGGACGTTCTGGACGGAGGACCGCCAGGCCGCGTCCCGCCTGGACGGCCTCTCCCGGCTGCTGCACGTGGCGGGATGGGAAGCAGCCGGGGAGCGCGCCGCCGTACTGCGCGACGACGCCCTGGACGGTCCCGCCGACGACGCGCTGATGCGGCGGTTCGCCTCGTTCGCCCGGATGGTCGGGAGGTCGCGCGCGCTGGGGTGGATGACGCGGGGCTTCGTGAAGGAGCGGCTGGACGAGCGGCTCCGCGACATCGGCGCGGCCCTGGAGGGACGGCCCGTCCGGCCGCGCGAGACCTGGGACGAGACGGCCGCCGTCCTGCCGGCGCTCCTCAGCGGGGCGGAACTGGCCCGGGCCAGGCTGATCGTCGCGAGCCTGGACCCCGACCTCGGGGCGGTCGGCGATGGTTGAGGTGCTGGTCCTCGGCGCCCTCGCGGTGGCGGCGGCGTCGTTCGGCGGCGCGCTCGCCGGGCGTCCGGCCGAGCCGTTCCGCGAGGCCGCGCGGCTGCTGACGACGCAGCGGCGCGTCACGGCCAGGGCGGACGTGCTGCTCACCAGGATCGGGGTCGTGTCGCTGCCGGTGGCGGCGGCGCTGGCGGCGCTCGTGGTGCCGTTCGGCGACCGCGTCGCGGTCGGGACGCGGGTCGGCGTCGTCTGGTTCAACGCGATGGAGGTCGTCGCCTGGGGGTCGGTGTGGCTCGCGGGCTGGGGCGTCAACTCGGCGTTCGGGCTGGTCGGCGGGTACCGGTTCCTCGCGCAGGGGCTCGCCTACGAGCTCCCGCACATGTTCGCGCTCGTCACCGCCGCGCTCGCCGCGCACTCGCTCGACCTGCGCGCCATCGGGCACGCGCAGGAGGGTCTGTGGTTCGCGGTCTGGATGCCGGTCGCGTTCGCCGTCTACCTGGTCTCGGCGGCGGCGATGGCGTTCTGGGGGCCGTTCGACCATCCCGTAAGCGATGACCTTGCCGGGGGCGTCCTGCTCGAACTGTCCGGTCCTGACCGCCTCGTGTTCCTGGCGGGGCGCTACGGGCTGCTGGCGGCGGCCTCGGCCGTCGCCGTCCCGCTGTTCCTCGGCGGCGGCGCGGGTCCGCTGCTGCCGGCATGGCTGTGGTCGCTGCTGAAGACGTGCGCCGTCCTGGCGCTGCTGGTCTGGACGCGCCGGCGCCTGCCGGTGCTGCGCATGGACCGTGCCATGACCGTGGCGTGGACGGTCCTGATCCCGGCCTCGGTCCTGCAGGCGCTCGTCGTCGCGATCGTCGTGGTGTGAGGAGGGGGCAGTGGAGGCCGTCGCGTTCTGGGTGCTGGCCGTAGCCGCGGTCGGGGCGGGCGTCGCGGTGTTCGTCGTGGACTCCATGGCGCGGGCGACGTTCGCGCTGCTGGCCTCGTTCCTGTGCGTCGGCGGCGAGCTGCTCCTGATCGACCTGCACTACCTCGGCGTCCTGATCGTCCTCATGATGATCATGGAGATGCTGGTGATGGCCGTCTTCATGGTCATGTACATGATGAACCCGGCCGGGCTGATGCCGATGACGATGCTGCACAACAGGCGCGGCGCCCTCGCCGTCTCCGGGGCCGCCTTCGCCGCGCTGGCCGCCGGGGTGTTCACCGTCCCGTGGCCGCGGCGCGCGGGGCGCCCGCCGCGCGACCCCACGGTGGCGCTCGGCGAGGCGATCATGGGGCCGAAGATGCTGGTCATGATGGTGATCGGCGTCGCCATCCTGGCCACCATGATCGCGACGGTGGTGCTGGCCGCGCACCGGGGCCGCTACGACGGCGGGGACGGGACGCGATGACGCTGGAGGGGTTCCTGCTGCTCGCCGCCGCGCTGTTCTGCGTGGGCCTGTTCGGGGCGCTGTCGCAGCAGTCGATCGTGATGCTGATGATGGGCCTCGAACTCATGATCAACGGGATCGTGGTCGCCGGGGCCGCGTTCTGGTTCTGGGTGTCGCCCGGCAGGGCGGACGGGCAGGTGCTCGTCCTCGTCGCGATCACGGTGATGGCGCTGGAGATGGCGATGGGGTTCGCCGTCGTCACCGCCCTGTTCCGGGCCCGCGACGTGGACATGACCGACGACGCGGGGGACCTCAGGGGATGAGCGCGGCGAGCGGGGACGTCCGCGCGCGGGGAGCGCGCGGATGACGTTCCTTCCCGGGTGGCCGGGCGGCCTCGCGGTGGACGGGTTGTCCGCCGTCCTGCTCGTGACGCTCGGCACCGTCCTGGCGGCGGTCCTCGTCTTCGCGGCGGGGGAGGGGTACGGCGCTCGCTTCTTCGGCCTGATGCTCCTGTTCGCGGCGGCGATGGCCGTCACGGTGACGGCGACCGATCTGGTCCTGCTGCTGATGGGCTGGGAGGTCATGGGCGCGATGTCGTGGGCGCTCATCGGCTACGAGTGGTGGGACGCACGGCGGGTCCGGTCGGCGGGCGTCGCCTTCCTGACGACCCGGGCCGCCGACATGGGCCTCTACGCGGCGGCGGGCTTCGCGGTCGCCGGGGCCCACTCCCTCCGGCTGGACGACCTCGCCGCGGCCGGCGCGCCCTGGCGGGACCTGATCGCCGCCGGACTCGTGGTGTCGGCACTGGGGAAGTCGGCGCAGCTCCCGTTCTCGTTCTGGCTGTCGCGCGCCATGGACGGCCCGAGCCCGGTGTCGGCGCTCCTGCACTCGGCCACGATGGTCGCCGCGGGCGCGTACCTGCTGATACGCGTGCATCCGCTGCTGGCCGCGACGGGCTGGGCCGCCACGCTCGCGGCCTGGGCCGGGGCGGTGACCGCGCTGGTCCTGGGCGCCGTCGCGCTCGCTCAGCGCGACCTCAAGCAGCTTCTCGCCGCGTCCACGTGCGCGCAGATCGGGTTCATGGTGCTCGGAGCCGGCACCGGCGCGCCGGCCGGTGGGACGGCGCACCTCGTCGCCCACGCCGCGGTGAAGAGCCTGCTGTTCCTCTGCGCGGGCGTGTGGCTGGGCGTCCTCGGGACGAAGCGGCTGGACGCGTTGCAGGGTGCGGCGCGACGCCACCGGACGGTCGGCGCGGCGTTCGGAGTGGGCGCGCTCGCGCTGGCCGGTGCCCCTCCGCTGTCGTTGTGGGTCACCAAGGACGAGATCCTCGCGGGTGTCGGCGGCTCGCCGGCCCTCCTCGTGGTGGGGTTCGCGGCGTCCGTCCTGTCGGCCGCCTATGCCGCGAAGGTGTTGCTCGCCGCGTTCCGTCCGATGGGCGGAGGCGGGGTGCTCCGGGTGCCGTTCGCGCAGTCGGCGCCGCTGGTCCCGCTGGCCTTCGCGGCGGCCGTGCTCGGGGTGCTCGGCCTCCCCCCGGTCGCGGACGCCTGGCGGCGGCTGCTCGGCGTGCCGGACGAGAGCGGACCCGGACCGTGGACGGTCGCGCTCTCCGGTGCCCTCGCCCTGCTCACGGTCGGCGCGGTCATGGTCGTCCGGCGGATCCCCGAGCCCGCGTGGGCGCTGCACTGGCTCTGGCTGGAGGACGCCGCCTCAGCCGTGGTCGTCCGCCCGGCGTTCGCCACCGCGCGGGCGCTGGCCCGGTTCGACGACCGGGTGGTCGACGGCGCGGTGAAGCGCGTCGCGCGCGGCGGCCTGGCGGTCGCCGGTCTGGCCGGGCGCCGCGTGGAGTTCCGGGTGGACGGCCTCGTCGCCGCGGTCGGACGCGCGGCGCGCGCGCTGGGCGCCCTGGCGCGGCGCCCGCAGACCGGACAGGTCCACCTGTACTACGCCCAGGCCGCGGTGGTGCTCGCGGTGCTCGTCGTCGTCGCGGTCCTGGCCGGGTGAGCCGATGCTGAATCTGGTGATCTTCCTCCCGCTGGCGGTGGCGCTCGCGCTGCCCGCCGTCCCGCGCCGCGCGGTCCCCTGGACGTGGATCGGCGCCTGCGTCCTGGACCTCGCGCTCGTCACCGGGATGTGGGCGGCGCACGGCACCGGCGGCGGCGTCGCGTACGAGACGAACGTGCGGTGGATCCCGTCCGTCCGAGCCGGCTACCACGTCGGCGTGGACGGCCTGTCGCTGCCGCTGCTGGCCCTGACCGCCGTCCTGTTCGCCGCGTGCGCCGTGTACTCGCTGCGGCAGACCCACCGGGTGCGGGCCTTCGCGATCCTGTTCCTCTTCCTGGAGACCGTCTGCCTGGGCCTGTTCGCGGCTCTCGACCTGCTGCTGTTCTTCGTCTTCTTCGACCTGTCGATCGTCGGCATGTACTTCGTGATCCTGCTGTGGGGGCACGGCGACCGGACGAGGTCGGCGCTCCAGTTCTTCCTCTACACGTTCCTCGGATCGCTCGTCCTGCTGCTCGGATTCATCGGCCTCTATCTCGGCGCCGACCCCCACACGTTCGACATGGTCGAGCTGACCCGGACCCCGCCGCTGAGCGGCGGCCCGGCGGGGCTGACGCTCCTCGCCGTCGGGATCGGCCTCGGCATCAAGACGCCGGTCGTGCCGTTCCACACCTGGCTGCCGCCCGCCCACACCGACGCGCCCGCCGCCGGGTCGGCGATCCTCGCCGGGGTCATGCTGAAGATGGGCACCTATGGCCTCGTCCGGATCGCGATGCCGATGCTGCCCGACGCCTGGCGCCGCCACGCCCTGGTGTTCCTGATCGTCGGGCTGGCCGGCGTCCTGTACGGGGCGCTGGTCGCGCTGGCGCAGGACGACGTCAAGCGCCTGGTCGCCTACACGTCGGTCAACCACATGGGCTACATCGTCCTCGCGCTGGGCGCGGCCGGATACGCCACCGGCGACGCCGACGCGCGGCGGCTCGCCGTGGCCGGCGCGGTCACGCAGATGGTCAGCCATGGCCTCGTCACCGGCGCGCTGTTCCTGCTGTGCGGCGTCCTGTACGACCGGGCCGGCAGCTACGACCTCGGGCGGTTCGGCGGGATCGCGCGCGGCGCGCCCGTCTTCGCCGCGCTGACCGCGGTGGCCGCGTTCGCCTCGCTCGGGCTGCCGGGCCTGTCCGGATTCGTCGCCGAGTTCCAGATCTTCGCCGGGACGATCGGGAGCGGCACGGCGGCGACGGCGGTCACCGGCGCGCTGGCCGTCCTCGGCATCATCGTCACGGCCGCGCTGTTCCTGCGCGTCCTGCACCGCGCCGTGCTCGGGCCGCCCGGGGAGCTGACCCCGCTCGTCACCGACGTGCGCCGCCCCGAACTGGCCGCGCTCGTCCCGCTGCTGGCCCTGTCGCTGGTCATCGGGGTCGCGCCGCGCGTGCTGCTCGACACGATCGAGCCGCTGTCGGCGGCCGTCGTCGCGCTGGTGGGCCGCTGATGAACGAGAACCCCGCCGACCTCGCCCCCGAACTGTGCGTGCTGGCCGCCGCCGTGGCCGGGCTGGTGGCGGGGATGTTCCTGCCTCGCGCGAGGCAGTGGCCGGCCCCGGCGGCCTGCTCGGCCGGGCTCGTCGCGGGCCTGGCCTTCGCGGGGGCCGCGGCGGCCCACCCCGGCCTGATGGCGTTCGACGCCTTCTCCGTCGACGCGATCACGCACGTCACCCGGATCACCGTGCTCGGCTCGACGCTCGCCGTCGTCCTCCTGGCGGCCGGGCCGGTCCGGGGCCATCCGAGGGAGAGCGAGCACCACGTCCTGATCCTGCTGTCCGCGCTCGGGACGATCATGCTCGGCGCCTCGTCCGACCTGCTGGTCCTCGTCGCCGCGTACCTGCTGGCGAGCGTCCCCGCCTACGCCCTCGCCGGGTTCGGCAAGGACGCGCCCGGGACCGAGGCGGCGCTGAAGTACTACCTGATGGGCGCGCTGCTGGGCGTGTTCATGCTCGGCGGCGTGACGCTGCTGTCCGGCGTGGGACGCGGCACCGCCTACCCGGTGCTGCGGACCGGGCTCGCCGGCGCGCCCCCGGCGGCCGTCGCGGTGGGCCTCGTCGCGCTCCTGGCCGGGCTGCTGTTCAAGGCGGGCGCCGTCCCGGGCCACTACTGGGTGCCGGACGTGACCGAGGGAGCCCCGCCCGCGATCGCCGCGTACGTCACCACGGTCCCCAAGATCGGCGCGTTCGCCGCCCTCTACCGCTTCGGCGCGGAGATCTCCCCGGACGGCTGGCCCGTCCTGCTCGCCGTGATCGCGGCGGCGACGATGACGCTCGGCAACCTCGCCGCGTTCGGGCAGGACAACGTCCGGCGCCTGCTGGCGTACTCGACCGTGAGCCAGGCGGGCTACCTGCTCGTCCCGGTCGCGATGGCGGGACGCACCGACCTGGCCCGTCCCGCGCTGCTGTACTTCGTCGCCGCCTACGCGGTGACGAACCTCGGCGCCTTCGCGGTCGTGGTCGCTGCCGGCCGCGACGACCTGGCCGGATACGCCGGCCTGCTGCGCGCCTCCCCGCTCCTCGGCCTGTCCCTCGTCGTCTGCCTGCTCGGCTTCGTCGGGACGCCGCCGACCGCCGTGTTCGTCGGGAAGGTCCTGATGTTCGGTGCCGCGCTGGACGGCGGCCACGCATGGCTCGCGGCGGTGGCCGCCGTGAACACGGTCGCCAGCGTCTTCTACTACCTGCGCTGGATCGTCCCGCTGTTCCGGCGGCCGTCCGTCCCGCCGCCCCCGGCGCGCGGCGCCACCGCGATCGCCGCCGCCGCCGCGCTGCTCTCCCTGGCCCTCGGCATAGCCGGAGGCGCCGCCCTCACCGCCTAGGGGGCGTAGCGCTGGGCGAGGGTGCGGAAGGCGAGCTTCGGCTCGAAGTGGCCGGTCCGCTCGTAGCCGCGGCCCGTCTCGGGCGGCAGCACCTTGACCAGGGAGAACCCGGCCATGTCGAGGTCCCTGGCGGGATCGGGGGAGTAGGGGCCGTCGGGCTCGATGAAGTCGTAGACGAACGCGCCGTACACGCCCTCGGCCTCGTACACGTCCAGCAGCTCGGAGATGTAGCGGGCCTGCGCCCCCTCGTCGCGGACGTAGCCCGGCGGGATGACGGGCGGGTCCTGCGACCAGTCGACGATGTCGAACCCGTCGCCTCCGCGCCTGTCCGCGCCCCGGTAGGTGCAGCATCCGAACTCGGTGATGACGACGGGCTTGCCGAACCGGTGCAGGGCCCGGACGTCCTGGACGTAGGTCGCCTCGTTCGTCTCGTCCCGGTACAGGTCGACGCCCACGACGTCGAAGCCGCGCCAGGCGACCTCCTCCCAGACGCCCGAGGTGTAGGTGAGACGGCCTCCGAACAATGGCCGGACGGTCTTGAGCGCCCGTGCGAGGAACGCGTTCAGCCGCTCGTTGTAGCCCTCGCCCGCCGGGGTCCCGAGGTTGCCCGCGCGCTCCCGCCAGTCCCCGCCGGGCACCAGCCCGTCCATGAAGATCGTCAACTCGCACCCCACCGAGATGCCGACGCCCGGGTGGGTGCGGCGGAGCCCCTCGGCCGCCCTGGCGACGGCGGTGAGGAACCTCAGCGTCGTCCGCGCGTCCCTGTCGAACCGGCGGGCCTCGAACCACACGAACATGCCCTCCCGCGCCGCGCAGCGGGCCGCGAGCATGAGGCGCCCGAGGTCGGAGCCGAGCAGGATGATCGCGTTGCAGTGCAGGTCGCGGCGGATCGCCCGGATCTCGCGCCGCACGTACGCGGGCTTCCACACCTCGCGTTCGGTGTCGTAGTTGACGCCGTGCTGCGGCAGCGGCCGCCCCCGGACGGGCGCGGCCGACGCGGTGCCGGTCATCGCGTCGCAGGCGATCATCGCCGCCCCGGACACGGCGGCCGCCGCCGTGCCGGCGAGCACGGTCCTGCGGCTGATCCGCGCCATGGGTTCCGTCTGTGACAAGGTCTGCTCCTCGCTGGTCGGGCCGCCCGCCACCGAGCCTTCCGGGGGCGGCCGTGCCCGGGCAGCGGCCACCGGACCACGCCCGCGCAGACCAAAGTCGCCGGGCGCGGGGTCCGAAGGTCGATCAGGCGAGCATGCCGTGCCGCTCGGCGAGGTCGAGGGCGGCCTGCGCGGCCGGGGCGAGCAGGTGCCGGTCGCCGCGCCCGACGTAGACGTACTCGTCCACCTCGCCGGCCGCCGCCATCGCGCCCCGGTAGGCGGCGGTGAAGCAGGCCATGCGGACGTGGGCGAAGTCGGGCTGGTCGTGGGCCGGGGCCCGGATCACGCCCAGTTCCCGGAAGGACGTCCGGTCCAGCTCCAGATCCAGCTCTTCGCGGACCTCCCGGGACAGGGCCGACCAGTCGTCCTCGCCAGGCTCCCGTTTCCCGCCGGGCAGGTACAGCAGGTCGCGGCCACGGGACCGGACGGCGAGCATCCGGCCGTCCGACACCTGGATCCACGCGACCACGTCAAGATCTTCCACGACGGCCATTGTCCTCCAGGGCGCCCCGCGGCGCGCGGCCGCGGGCGGCGGACCGTCGCCGGCCGGTGGCCGTATGCTCCGGGGGTGCGCGCCGAAGCCCTCGACCCCGTCCTGCTGCGGACCTTCGTCGCCGTCGCCGACCTGGGCTCCTTCACCGCCGCGGCGGCCGCGGAGGGCTACACGCAGTCGGCCGTCTCCCGGCAGGTCGCGACGCTGGAGGACGTCTGCGGGGTGGAGCTGTTCGCGCGCGGCGCCCGCGGCGTGCGGCCGACGCCCGCCGGGGAGTACCTGCTCCCGCACGCGCGCGCCCTCCTCGACCGGCTCGCCGACACCGCCCGCGCCCTCGACGGGCTGCGCCGGCTCGACACCGGGACCCTGCGGCTCGGCGCGTTCGCCACCGCCAACGCCGTGCTCGTCCCGCGCGCGCTCGCCCGGTTCCGGGCCCGGCACCCGGGCGTCCTGCCGCTGCTGCGCGAGGGCACGACCGAGCGCCTGCTGCCGATGCTGGAGGCGGGCGACCTCGACATCGCGCTGGTCAGCACGCACAAGGTCCCCTCGATCGCCGCCGACGGCCTGGTGGCCCTGCTGGACGACGCGCTGCTCGTCGCGCTGCCGTCCGGCCACCGGCTCGCCGCGCGCGAGCGCGTCCCGCTCGGGGAACTGGCGGACGAGCCGTGGATCGTGGCCGACGACCCGGCGGCGATCGCGGCGCTCCACGCCCGCTGCGAGGCGGCCGGGTTCGTGCCGCGCACACCGCTGCGGGTCGCCGAGTGGATCTCCAAGCTGGGGCTGGTCGCCGAGGGGTTCGGCGTCACGCTCGTCCCGGCGCTGGCGGCCTCCGCCATGGCGCGGGACGGCGTCGTGCTGCGCGCCGTGGCGTCCGGCCGGCCCCGCCGCGCCGTCTACGCGGCGGTGGGCCGGCACGCGCGCAGGTCCCCGCCCGTCACCGCGTTCCTCGCGGACCTGCGGGAGGTGGCCGCCGAGCTCGCCCCCGGGGCAGAGCCGCCGCGCCCCGAGGGCGGGGAGCACCGGCCCTAGGGGACGGCCGCGACGATCTCCACCTCCAGCAGGGCGTCGGGGTGGAAGAGCCGGGACACCTCGACGGTCGTGCTGGTCGGCGGCGGGCCCGTGAAGTACCGCCTGCGGACGTCGCCGTACTCGCGCAGCCGGTCCAGATCGGTGACGAACGTCCGGATGTTGACCACGTCCCCGAACCCGGCCCCGTGCGCGGCGAGGATCCGCTCCAGCAGCGACATGATCACCTCCGACTGGCGGGTCATGTCGCCGGGCTTGTCGACCGCGCCGTCCTCGCCGAGGGCGATCTGCCCCGACACGTACAGCATCGGGCCCTGCGTCACGTAGGCGGTGTGGGAGTAGGCCGGGTTGGGCGGAGCCGGGACGGTGCCGGGGTTGCCGAGCGTCACGCGCATGGGCGGGGTCCTCCTGATGTGGTCGGTGAGGGAGACGAGGTCGTGGCCGCCGAGCCCGGCGGCTAGCGCGGCGTCCGTCCGGGCCCGCACGGCGGGCAGGACGCCCGCGAGCGGGGAGCCGTCCAGGGCGAGGCCGAGGTCCTTGGCCGCCAGAGCGAGCGTGAAGCGCGGCGCGTCGCCGCCGGTGTGCTCCTTGAGGCGGCGGGCCTGAGGGCTGGTGCGCCCGAGCGCGTCCAGGGCGAGGCCCGGGTCGACGCCCAGCCGGTCGGCCAGGGCCAGCGCCTCGCCGAGAACGGCGAAGTTCCCGACGAGCGCGCTGTTCACGACCAGCTTGAGCGAGGCGCCCGAGCCGGGCGGCCCGACGTGCCGGACCTCCCCGAGGACGGCGAGGGCGCCGGCGCAGCGGGCGAGATCGTCCGGCTCGGCGCCGGCGAGGATCACCAGCTCGCCCGCCTCCGCCTGCGGGAGGCTGCCGGAGACCGGCGCGTCGACGTACCCGATCCCCTCGGGGAGCCGGCTCCGGACGCGGTGGACGGCGTCCGGGCCGATCGTCGACATGTCGGCGACCACGGCGCCGGGCGGCAGGGCCGCGGCGGCGCCGTCCGGGCCGAGCAGCACGGCCTCGACGGCGGCCGCGTCGGTGAGCATCGTGACGACCAGCTCGCGGTCCCGGGCCGCCTCGGCGGGCGTGCCGCGGACGGCGGCGCCCGCCTCCGCGAGCGGCGCGGCCCGGGAGGGCGTGCGGTTCCATACGGTCAGGTCGTGCCCGGCGGCGGCGAGGCGCCGGGCCATCGGGACGCCCATGCGTCCCAGTCCGAGAAAGGCGATTCGTGTCATGGCGCGACCGACGCTAGACGCTCAGCACTCATGCCACCAGCGAAGACTTCGCACGCCAGTCATGCGTGGCACGCATGCCTCGATCAGAAGGCGAGGACGGCGGCGACTCCCGCCAGCAGCATCGCCAGACCGGTCGTGATCATGATGGAGACCGGGTCGGCCGCGCCCGCTCCGGAGGGCAGGGCGCGCCGTGCGTGGAAGCTCCTGCGGGTTCGGCGCAGCATCAGCGCGGCCCCGCCGCACACGACCGCCGCCGCGAGGACGGTGCCCGGAGCCGAGGGGGCGAGCCGCACGCACAGCAGCCCCGCGCCGATCAGGGCCAGGGTGGTGCGCGACCACGCCAGCGCCGTCCGCTCCGGCTGCGCGCCCGGGTCCCGGAGTTTCACCGGGTGACCAGCAGCGCCACCAGCAGGACGATCGCGGCGCCCGCCAGCCCGTAGGAGATGACCGGGGCCAGCGCGGGCGGCGGCAGCGTCTCGGAGCGGCGCAGGGCGCGCTCGGTGCGCAGCCACCGGCGGAACGCCAGCACCGCGACGAGGGCGCCGCCCGCGGCGAAGCCGACCGCGAGCACCTGCCGCAGCGGCGAGTCGATCAGGTCGCGGGCCAGGGCGAGGCCGATGCCGCCCGCGATCAGCGCCAGCGCCGTGCGGATCCAGGCCAGGAACGTGCGCTCGTTGGCCATGGAGAAGCGCGGATCGGGGTCGTCGCCCTCGGCGAGCAGGCGGTCGGTCCACCTGCCGCCGGAGGAGCCCGGAGGCGTTGTCGCGGTCATCGCCTTTCATATTAGGCGAAGAAAGTGAAAGCCCTAAAACGGGGGCGTGAATGGCAATTCCGACCGTCTATCCCGGAAATGCCTGGTGGGACGGGTCGGGCGCGGCGAACCGGCGCGCCGAGGCGTCCTCCTGCGCCAGCCGGTGCAGGGACGTGAGGACCTGCTCGTAGAGGATGGTCGAGACCAGCAGCGAATGGACGGTCCGGGCCCGCGGGGCGCCCTCGGCGACCCGTCCGATCTCGTGCTCGGCGACCTCGGCGGCGGCCTTCACGTAGGGGCGCAGGTCCTTGAGGGTGATCGGGAAGCCGAGCCGGCGCAGCGCCACGAACCCGTGCGCCAGCAGGTCGCGGGCGGGGGCGCGGTCGCCGACCCGCCAGCCGAGCTCGCGGACGATGGCGTCGACGTCCTCGCGGGCGGCCCGCCAGTGCGGGTCGTGCGGTGCGGCGACGTGCGGGCCGACCGCGTGCTGGGTGGTGGCGAACAGCTCGTGCATGCCGACCCCGTCGTCCTCGACGGCCTCGATGATCTCCTGGATCGCCGAGATCGACATGTCGCCCACCTCGCGCAGCGCGCTGATCAGCCGGAGCCGATCCAGGTGCCGCCCGTCGTACTCCGAGCGCGTGGCGCTCACCGCCGAGCCCTTCGGCAGCAGGCCCTCCCGGATGTAGAACTTGATCGTCTGGACCGTCAGCCCGCTGCGGTCGCTGAGCTCGGAGATCTGCACGTTGCACCCCCTTGACCGAAGGCAACGGTAGCGAGGTCGGAGGCGCGGAGACCGGCACAATCTCAGGTCCGTCCGGCTTATGGGGATTCGCACCGCGGCCGGATCAGGCCGCGTGTCCGGGACGTCCGGCCGGCACGTTGATCAGGACGCCGTGCGGCGCATGCCCTCGGAGATCTTCTCGGCGGCGGCGGCGACGGGCGCGGCGTGCAGGCGCCCGGGGGAGCGGGTGAGGCGTTCGAGGGGCCCGGACACCGAGACGGCGGCGATCACCCGTCCGGCGGCGCCGCGGATGGGGGCCGAGACGGAGCCGACGCCCTGCTCGCGCTCGCCGACGCTCTGCGCCCAGCCCCGGCGCCGCACGGACGCCAGCGTCGTGGCCTCGAACTTGGCGCCGCGCAGCCCGCGGTGCAGCCGGTCGGGCTCCTCCCAGGCGAGCAGGATCTGCGCGGCCGACCCCGCGGTCATCGGCAGCGCCGCGCCGACCGGGATGGTGTCGCGCAGGCCGCTGGTGCGCTCGGCGGCGGCCACGCAGACCCGCACGTCCCCCTGGCGGCGGAACAGCGACGCGCTCTCGCCGGTGTGGTCGCGCAGCTGGGCCAGGACGGGCTGCGCGATCGCGAGCAGCCGGTCCTCGCCGGCCGCGACCGCGAGCTCGGCCAGCCGCGGCCCGAGGATGAAGCGCCCCTGCGTGTCGCGGTGGACGAGGCGGTGGTGCTCCAGCGCGACGGCCAGCCGGTGGGCGGTGGGGCGGGCCAGCCCCGTCGTCTGGACGAGCTGGGCGAGCGAGGCCGGACCGGCCTCCAGCGCGTTCAGCACGAGCACCGCTTTGTCAAGTACGCCGACTCCGCTAGAGTTGTCCATGCATTGATATTGCCGTCTCGTAATTTGAGATGCAAATCGAGGTGGCCGAGACCGCCCGGGGTGACCGGGACCACGGCGCGACGCAGCGCCGACCGACCAGCACAGGTGAGGTGGAGTGATGGGCCGAACACTGGCCGAGAAGGTGTACGACGCTCATGTCGTACGGCACGCCGAGGGCGAGCCCGACCTCCTCTACATCGACCTGCACCTCGTCCACGAGGTCACCAGCCCGCAGGCGTTCGACGGGCTGCGGATGGCGGGCCGCCAGGTCCGCCGCCCCGACCTGACGATCGCCACCGAGGACCACAACGTCCCGACCACGGACCTGCTCAAGCCGATCGCCGACCCGGTGTCGCGCACCCAGGTCGAGACGCTGCGCAAGAACTGCTCCGACTTCGGGATCCGGCTGCACCCGATGGGCGACGAGGGCCAGGGCATCGTCCACGTCATCGGCCCGCAGCTGGGCCTGACCCAGCCGGGCATGACCGTCGTGTGCGGCGACTCGCACACCTCCACGCACGGCGCGTTCGGCGCCCTCGCCTTCGGGATCGGCACCAGCGAGGTCGAGCACGTCCTCGCCACGCAGACGCTGCCGCAGATCCGGCCGAAGACGATGGCCGTCACGGTCGAGGGCGCGCTGCCCGAGGGCGTGACCGCCAAGGACCTGATCCTCGCGATCATCGCACGGATCGGCACCGGCGGCGGCCAGGGCCACATCGTCGAGTACCGCGGCGAGGCCGTCCGGTCGCTGTCGATGGAGGGCCGCATGACGGTCTGCAACATGTCCATCGAGGCCGGCGCCCGCGCCGGGATGATCGCCCCGGACGCGACCACGTTCGCCTACCTCAAGGGCCGCCCGCACGCCCCGCAGGGCGAGGACTGGGACCGGGCCGTCGAGTACTGGACGTCCCTGCGCACCGACGACGACGCGGTCTTCGACCGGGAGGTCGTGATCGACGCGGCCGAGCTGACCCCGTTCGTCACCTGGGGGACGAACCCCGGCCAGGGCCTGCCGCTCGGCGGGTCCGTGCCCGACCCCGCGTCCTACGACGACCCGGCCCAGCGCCAGTCCGCCGAGCGCGCCCTGGAGTACATGGGCCTGACCGCCGGGACGCCGCTGCGCGACATCGCGGTCGACACCGTCTTCGTCGGCTCCTGCACCAACGGGCGCATCGAGGACCTGCGCGCCGTCGCGGGCGTGCTGGAGGGCCGCAAGGTCGCCGACGGCGTCCGGATGCTGGTCGTCCCCGGCTCCATGAAGGTCAAGAAGCAGGCCGAGGAGGAGGGGCTGGACGCCGTCATCTCCGCCTCCGGCGCCGAGTGGCGCGAGGCCGGCTGCTCGATGTGCCTGGCGATGAACCCCGACAAGCTCACGCCCGGCGAGCGCAGCGCCTCCACGTCCAACCGCAACTTCGAGGGCCGGCAGGGACCGGGCGGGCGCACCCACCTGGTGTCGCCCGCCGTCGCCGCCGCCACCGCCGTCACCGGCCACCTGGCCGCGCCCAGTGACCTCGGCGAAGCCGCCGGGGGGTCTGGGGGGTCGTCCCCCCAGAACGAAGCCGACCTCTAAGGAAGCACGATGGAAGCGTTCACCACCTACGCCGGGCGCGCGGTGCCGCTGCGCCGCAGCAACGTCGACACCGACCAGATCATCCCGGCCGTGTGGCTCAAGCAGGTCAGCCGCACCGGATTCGACAAGGGCCTGTTCTCCGCCTGGCGCGAGGACCCGGACTTCGTCCTGAACCAGCCGCGCTACGAGGGCGCGGGCATCCTGGTGGCCGGGCCCGACTTCGGCACCGGATCGTCCCGCGAGCACGCCGTCTGGGCGCTGCAGCAGTACGGCTTCCGCGTCGTGATCGCGCCGCGGTTCGGCGACATCTTCCGCAACAACTCCACGAAGATGGGCCTGCTGCCGGTCGTCCTCACGGGCGAGCAGGTCGAGGCGCTGCAGAGCGCGGTCGAGAAGGACCCCGCCCTGGAGATCACCGTCGACCTGGGCGAGCGCGAGGTCCGCTGGGGCGCGGACACCGCGACGTTCGAGATCGACGACTACACCCGCTGGCGCCTGATGGAGGGCCTGGACGACATCGGCCTCACGCTGCGCCACGCCGAAGCGATCGGCGACTTCGAGGCCGCCCGCACCGCGCTGCTCCCCACCACGGTCTAGCCCGCGGAGGTCCACGGCACACCGCCCTTGGCGCCGGATATCGGGAGGTATCCGGCGCTACGGGCGCGCCCGAACGTACCCCGGGCGAGACGGTCGGCATGGGCGCGGGGGAGAATCACCCTAGTGAGCAACGAACGCCGACCGTTGGGGGACTCCAAGTGAGCACGGCCCCGTGGACAGGGCCAGAGTGGGACGATCCGACGTTGACGCAGCTCGCACGCCAGTTGCGTGACGCTCATCGCGCCGTGGCGCCGCTCCCGCCCCAGGACCGGCAGCGGCTCATCCGGCACCTGCTGGCGATCACCGATCTGGCCAAACGGGACGCCGAACTGGCCGCTCGCAGGCTGGACGCGTTCCTCGCCGATTTCCAAGAGGGGCCCGACGTCGGTTAGCGTGCGCAGTGGCCGGATCTGGTCCGGTCACCGGGCGAGACGGGGGCGAGACCGACAAAAACGCCAGCGACACGCCATCGTTTGCGTGCAGGTGATTGTGTCCATGGTGGTGGTCCCTTAGTTTCGTTCGGGCAAGGGGGGAACTAGAGGAGTAACCCATGAACAAGCGTGAGCTGGTCGACGCCATCTCTGACCGGCTGGGCAGCAAGAAGGCCGCAGCCGAGGCCGTCGACGCCATCCTGGAGGCGATCCAGACCGCCGTCGCCAAGGGCGACAAGGTCGCGATCACCGGGTTCGGTTCGTTCGAGAAGGCCGACCGGCCTGCCCGCACGGCCCGCAACCCCGCAACGGGCAAGACCATCGAGGTTCCGGCGACGTCCGTGCCGAAGTTCAAGGCGGGCGCCGACTTCAAGAACCTGGTGGCCGGCAAGAAGTAGTGCCTCACCGCGTCAGCGCCCGGGACCGCAGGGTTCCGGGCGCTGACGCGTTCCCGGGCCCGGCCCGGCCGCGCCTGCCCGGGACGTCTGTGCGGAGCGCCCCGCTCAGGCGGGCGGGGAGGGCAGCGGGAAGGTCGACAGCGTCACCACCGAGACCCGGTCGCCGTCCAGCGCCAGGTTCACCCGCTGGCCGAAGCGCAGCAGCCGCAGGCCGCCCGCCGCGAACGCCTCGGCGTCGAAGGGCAGTTCCGTCCCGTCGTCGAGGAGCACGCTCCCCGAGCGGGTTCCCGCGTCGAACGCCTTCACCGTCCCCTGCATGCCCCAGACTCTAGGCCAACGAGGGCAGGCGGGACGCGACGGCCGTGGTGCGGGGACCGGCGCCCAGGGCGAGCGCCGCGCGGAGGTCGTCCGGTGTGTCGACGTCGCGGCGTACGCTGTCGGTGCCGGGCAGCAGGATCTCCCGGGCGCCGCGGGCGCGGTGGGCGGTCCGCGAGCCGCTTCCGAACGCGGGGGAGAACGGGACGCCCGGGCGGGCCGTGTAGAGCGTCGTGCCGACGCCGGCCGCGTCCGGCACGAACGCCTCGGGCACGGCGCCGGCGGCGTCCAGGACGCGCGCGAGTTCAAGAGGCCGCAAAGCGGGCAAATCAGCCGAAAGCGCCCCGACGCCGGCGTCGGGGGCCAGCTCGCGGCCGCGGCCGGCGCCGTAGACCAGGGCCGGGTTCAGGCCGGCATCCGGAACGTCCGGAACGATCCGGGCGCCGAGGGCGGCGAGCTCGGCCGCCGGAAGGGGATCGTCGGTGACTACGATCACGTCGCGGACCCGGTCGCAGCGCAGCGCGGCGGCGACCGTGTCGGCCGCGACCGCGAGCGCCAGAGCCTCACGGTGCGGCCCGGCCGCCGCGGACATGCGGGTCTTGGCCCTGGCGAGGACCTTCACGGGGACGACGAGCGACCACCGGAGCGGCGGCGTCCCGTGCGCTTGCGCGGGGGGTGCTGGTGTAGACATGGCAACTCGACACTATGCGCACGCAACCGCGACACTTGAGGACACCCCAGGTTCACCTGTGGGACGGATCGAGGGAGGGGCGAGATGAGCGGACCGAAGCAGGGGGCCGCCCCCTCGCAGGAGGGACGCCCGGGCCACCGCTACTCGCCGGGATGGCGCACGCTCACGATCGTCATCTTGCGCCCGCTGCTGTACGGGCTGCTCAGGCGCGACTGGCGCGGCCGGGGCAACGTCCCCAGGAAGGGCGGCGTCATCATCGCCGCCAACCACATCTCCGAAGCCGACCCCCTCGCGCTCGCCCACTTCGTCTACGAGTCGGGCCGCTACCCCGTCTACCTGGCCAAGTCCACGCTGTTCGACGTGCGGTTCATCGGGGCGGTGCTGCGCGGTACCGGCCAGATCCCGGTCTACCGCGACAGCGCCGACGCCTCCCTCGCCCTCAGGGACGCCGAGAAGGCCCTGCTGGACGGGGAATGCCTGATGTTCTACCCGGAGGGCAGCTGCACCCGCGACCCCGAGCTGTGGCCCATGACGGGCCAGACCGGCGCCGCGCGGATGGCGCTCAAGACCGGCGCCCAGGTCGTCCCCGTCGCGAGCTGGGGCGCGCACGAGCTGATGCCGTACAAGAAGGGCGAGCAGAAGGGCCTCGCGGGCAGCCTGAAGAAGGGCGTCCACCCTCTGCCGCGCAAGAGGATGCAGGTGATCGCCGGGCCGCCCGTCGACCTGACGCGCTACGCGGGGCTCCCGCTGGACCGCGACACCCTGCGCGCCGCCACCGACGACATCATGGCCGCGATCACCGCCCTGCTCGGCGAGCTGCGCGGCGAGGAGCCCCCGGAAGTGCCCTTCGACCACCACAAGGTCCTGGAGGAGCGCCGCCGCGCCGCGCAGGAGCAGGCGGCCGAGACGGCCAGGGGCGCGGTCCCCGAGCAGGCCAGACCGTCCGGGCCCGAGTCCGCCCGCGCGGCCGAACCGAAGGCGGCCGACTCGTGACCTTCCGTACCGCGGTGATGGGCTCCGGCTCCTGGGGCACCACGTTCGCGATGATGCTGCACGACGCCGGCGGCGAGGTCGTCCTGTGGGGACGCCGGCCGGAGGTGGTCGAGGGCATCAACGAACGGCACGAGAACGCCGACTACCTGCCGGGCGTCCCGCTCCCCGAGACCGTCCGCGCGACCCTGGACCCGGCGGAGGCCCTGCGCGGCGCCGACTTCGTCGCGCTCGCCGTCCCGGCGCAGACGCTGCGGCACAACCTCGGCGGCTGGGTCCCGCTGCTGCCGCGCGAGGCCGTCCTGGTCAGCCTGATGAAGGGCGTCGAGCTCGGCACCACCCGCCGGATGTCGGAGGTGATCCGCGAGGTCGCCGACGTCCCCGAGGAGCGGGTCGCGGTGTTCAGCGGCCCGAACGTGGCGCGCGAGATCGCCACCGGCGAGCCCAGCGCCGCCGTCGCCGCGTGCGTGGACGAGGACGCCGCGCGCGGCCTGCAGGCCGCCACCATGACGTCCTACTTCCGCGTCTACACCTCCACGGACGTGATCGGCGTCGAGCTGGGCGGCGCGGTGAAGAACGTCGTCGCCCTGTGCGTCGGGATGTCGGTCGGGCTCGGGTTCGGCTCCAACACCCAGGCGCTGCTGATGACCCGCGGGCTGGCCGAGATCGCCCGGCTCGGCGCCGCCCTCGGCGCCGACGAGCACACCTTCGCGGGCCTGGCCGGCATGGGCGACCTCGTCGCCTCCTGCGTCTCGCCGCTCGCGCGCAACCGCACGTTCGGCGAGAACCTCGGCCGCGGCATGACGCTGGACGAGGTCATCGCCGTCACGAAGCAGACCGCGGAGGGCGTGAAGTCGGCCGAGGCGGTGCTGGAGCTGGCGCGCAAGCACAACGTGGAGATGCCCATCACCGAGGCCGTCACCGACGTGCTGCACCGCGGCGTCCCGATCAAGGAGGCGGCGATCTCGCTGATTTCGCGGTCTCCCAAGCCCGAGCGGTACGGGGTGTGACGGAATGACCGCGCACCGCGCCCGGTTCGCTCGTGGCCGACCCGTGCTGATCACCGGTAGGGTCGGGCGTCATGTCCCAGGTTTCTAGGATCCGCGTGGCGGTGGTCTTCGGCGGGCGCAGCTCAGAGCACGCGATCTCCTGCGTCACCGCGGGAGCCGTCATGGCCGCCATCGACCGGGACCGGTACGAGGTCGTGCCGATCGGCATCGCCCGCGACGGGCGCTGGGTGCTCCCGCCCGCGGACCTGCGCCTGGCGATCGAGGGCGGCCGGCTCCCGGAGGTGACCGCGGAGGGCGGCGTCCTCGCGCTGCCGTTCGACCCCGACAGCCGCGGCCTGATGGTGGTCCGGCCGGGCGAGGTGCCCGCGACCCTCGGCGACGTCGACGTGGTCCTGCCGCTGCTGCACGGCCCCTACGGCGAGGACGGCACGATCCAGGGGCTGCTCGACCTCGCCGGCATCCGCTACGTCGGCGCCGGCGTGCTGGCCAGCGCGGTCGGCATGGACAAGGGGTTCATGAAGCTCGTCTGGCAGGCGCGCGGCCTGCCCGTCGGTCCCTACGTGCTGGTCGGCGACCGCGAGTGGCGGCGCGAGCGCAAGCGCAAGCTCGACGAGATCATCAGGGAGCTCGGCCTCGCCGACGGCACGCCGGTGTTCGTCAAGCCGGCCCGCGCCGGGTCCAGCATGGGCATCACCCGCGTCACCGACGAGGCCGGCCTGGAGGCCGCGGTCGAGACGGCCCGCGAGCACGACCCGAAGGTCATCGTCGAGGGCGCCATCGAGGGCCGCGAGATCGAGTGCGGCGTCCTGCAGGGCGTGGACGACGGTCCGGCCGAGGCCAGCCTGCCCGCCGAGGTGCTGATGGCGGGCGAGCACGACTTCTACGACTTCGAGACGAAGTACCTCGACGGCTCCACCACCATGGCCGTGCCGCCGGACCTGCCGCCCGCGGCGATCGAGGAGGTCCGCCGCATCGCCGTGCAGGCGTTCGACGCCCTCGACTGCGAGGGCCTCGCCCGGGTCGACTTCTTCCACACGCCCGACGGCCGCTGGATCCTCAACGAGATCAACACGATGCCGGGCTTCACCCCGGCGTCGGCGTTCCCGCAGATGTGGGCCGCGACGGGGCTGGACTACCCCGCGCTGGTCGACCGGCTCATCCAGACGGCGCTCCAGCGCTCGACGGGGCTGCGCTAGCTGTACTTGGCCATGATCTTGGTGACACCTGACCGGTAGGTGTTTGATCAGCAAGAAGACCTCCGGGCGTAGTGGAGTTTGCACGCTTCACCAGCA
>NZ_JBEZJI010000034.1:0-92844 GCF_040649435.1 Actinomadura sp. NPDC048955 | reverse complement strand
ACATACCTCTCCCCCCCCCCGCGGCCGGCCCCGGGCCCGCCCCCCCGGCCCCCGGCGCGCTCCGTTCAGCTCCGCCGCGCCCCGGAACCCACCGGTTCCGGGGCGTCCTCTTCCCCGGCCCGCTCGATCGGCACCCCGGCGGTCTCCCGGATCTTGATGATCGGCAGCAGCGCCACCAGCGCGACGATCATCAGGTAGTAGGCCGGGACGGAGTTGGAGCCGGTGGCGTCGATCAGCGAGCCCACGAGCACGGCCGCCGTCCCGCCGAACAGCGACGTCGAGATGTTGTAGCCGATGGCGAAGGCCCCGTACCGGACCTTGGTCGGGAACATCGCCGGGAACGTCGCGCCGATCACCGCCAGCATCATCACCAGCAGCCCGCCGATGATCGCGTACCCGACCACGACCCCGGCCGGGTCGTGCGTCTGCATGAGCGCGAACGCCGGCCAGGACAGCACGAGGAAGCCGACCGCGGCGGCGATCAGCAGCGGCTTGCGGCCGATCCGGTCCGACAGCGCGCCGAGCGGGAGGATCACCACCATCATCGCCGCCTCCACGCCGATCGTGGTGAGCTGCGACGAGGTGTCGTCCATGTCCAGGAAGTCGACGAGGTAGGACGGCATGAACGTCAGCAGCGTGTAGACGGCGACGTTCAGGAGGATCACGATGCCGATGAGGTTCAGGATGGTGCGCCAGTGGTGCTCCACGGTCTCCCTGAGCGGCGACTGGGCCTTCCTGCCCTCCGCCTCCATGTGCTGGAAGGTCGGGGTGTCCTCGATCCGCGTCCGGACGTAGAGCCCGACGGCGCCGAGCGGCAGCGCGATGAGGAACGGGATGCGCCAGCCCCAGCTCTGCATCGCGTCCTCGCTGAGCAGGAGGTCGATCAGCAGCACGAGCCCGGCGCCCATGATGTAGCCGCCGAGCGTGCCGAACTCCAGGAACGCGCCGTAGAACCCGCGCCGGTTCGTCGGCGCGTACTCGGCGATCATCGTGGCGGCGCCGCCGTACTCGCCGCCCGTCGAGAAGCCCTGGACGAGCCGGACGCCGAGCAGCAGCAGCGGCGCGGCGAGCCCGATCGTGGCGTAGCCGGGCAGGACGCCGATCACGAACGTCGAGCCCGACATCAGGATGATCGTGGCGGCCAGCACCCGCTTGCGGCCGAGCCGGTCCCCCAGCGGGCCGAAGAACATGCCCCCGAACGGGCGGGCGAGGAACGCCGCGGCGACGAGCGCGAACGAGCGCAGCGTGGCGCTGCCGGACGCGTCCTCGGGGAAGAACACGGTGCCGACGATCGACGTCATCACCCCGGCGCTGAACACACCGAAGTCGAACCACTCGATGCAGTTGCCCATCGCCGACGCGGTCACGGCCTTGCGGACGGCGCCCTCGTCGGGCGCCGCGCCTTCCGGCGGTCCGGTGCCCTCGCCTCCGCGTCCCGGATCCGCTCCCTGCCGCGCGTTCGTCGAGTCGTTCACGGCTTGCCTCTGCCCGAAGATCAGCAAAAGTAACGCCGGGTTGGGACTCCGATGACTCTGCGGTAGAAGGCCCTGGTCAGGGCGGGGCAGGACGGGTGCCGACCGGTCAGGCCCTGCGGGACCGGCGCGGGGTGCGCGCGGTGTCCTCGTCCTCGTCGGCGCCGCCGAGGAGGTCGTCCGGCAGCGGGGGCAGGACGGTGGTGCGCTGCGGGTCGCCGTCCAGGGGATCGGCGGCGCGCCGCGGGGCCTTGCCCCGTCCGGGAAGCTCGTCGGTGGTCTGCGGGTCGCCGGTGGCCTGGGGGTCGCCGCCGGCCGGCGGGTCGACGGTGGTCCCCGGGTCGTCCGGCAGCTCGTTGGTGGTCTGCGGATCGCCGCCGAGCAGCTCGTCGAGGGACGCGGTGGTCTGCGGATCGCCGCCGAGCAGCTCGTCGAGGGACGCGGTGGTCTGCGGATCGTCCGGGGCGTCCAGCAGGTCGTCCTCGGGGATGGCGACGAGCGCCTGCGTCTCCTGCGCCTCCCGAGTGATCACACCGCTGGCGAGGACGGTGTTGCGGTGCCGCAGCGCGCCGTTCTCGCGGAGCAGGTTGTCGTTGTCGGAGCGGGCGCGGGCGATGCGGCGGCTCAGCCGGAGGTGCACGACGAGGCCCCCGGCGGCGGCGCCGAGGACGAACCCGGCGACCGGGAGGCCGACGGCCGGCGGCGCGAGCGTGGAGACCAGCGCGACCACGACCAGCGCGACGACGACCGCGAACGCGAGCAGGTGCTGTTCCACCCAGTCCAGGACGGTGTTGACGCGCTTGGGGATCCTCACTCGCCTTCTCCTCCACTCGGCTCGGAACGGGGACAACGACCGGGCCGAGGCGGGATGTTCCAGCGCCGCGGCACCGCCGTTCCAGGGGACGCCGCCGGGCTCCGCGGCCGGGACGGCACCGGGCTCGCGCCCTCGCGCGCCGCCCTGTCAGTCGACGGGCTCCCAGGGATCGTGACCGGAGGGAGACCTTGCCGAAACCCTAACAGGATGTCCCGGCCGCCTCCGACCCGGCGCCCCGCGCGTCGCCCGCCGGGATGCGAGCACAGGGTCGCGGCGAATATCGTCTTCGGATATGAGCGAACACTTTGACGTCGTGGTCCTGGGCGCGGGCCCGGGTGGATATGTCGCCGCGATCCGGTCGGCGCAGCTCGGGCTGAAGACGGCGATCATCGAGGAGAGGTACTGGGGCGGGGTGTGCCTCAACGTCGGCTGCATCCCCTCGAAGGCGCTGCTGCGCAACGCGGAGCTGGCGCACATCTTCACCCACGAGCAGAAGACGTTCGGGATCAACGTCGAGGGCAGCGTGTCCTTCGACTACGGCGTCGCCTACCAGCGCAGCCGCCAGGTGTCGGACAAGCTCGTCAAGGGCGTCCAGTTCCTGATGAAGAAGAACAAGATCACGTCCTACGACGGGCGCGGCACGTTCACCGACCCGAACACCCTCGAGGTGGCGAAGCAGGACGGGTCGAGCGAGACGGTCACGTTCGACAACTGCATCATCGCGGCCGGCGCGCACACCAAGCTGCTGCCGGGCACGTCGCTTTCGGAGCGCGTCGTCACCTACGAGGAGCAGATCCTCAGCTCCGAGCTCCCGGGCAGCATCGTCATCGCGGGCGCCGGTGCGATCGGCGTCGAGTTCGCCTATGTGCTGCACAACTACGGGGTGAAGGTCACGATCGTCGAGTTCCTGGACCGGATGGTCCCGAACGAGGACGCCGACGTGTCCAAGGAGCTGGCGAAGCGGTACCGCAAGCTGGGCGTGGACGTCCTCACCTCGACCCGGGTGGACGCGATCGACGACTCGGGCGAGAAGGTCAAGGTCACCGTCACCGGCAAGGACGGCGCGCAGCAGGTGCTGGAGGCCGACAAGGTGCTCCAGGCGATCGGTTTCCAGCCGAACGTCGAGGGCTACGGGCTGGAGAAGACCGGCGTCGCGCTGACCGAGCGCGGCGCGATCGACGTCGACGGCCGCTGCCGCACGTCCGTCCCGCACATCTACGCCATCGGCGACGTCACCGCGAAGCTGATGCTCGCGCACGCCGCCGAGGCCATGGGCATCGTCGCGGCCGAGACCATCGGCGACGCCGAGACGATGGAGCTCGACTACGTGATGATCCCGCGCGCGACCTACTGCCAGCCGCAGGTCGCCTCGTTCGGCTGGACGGAGGCGCAGGCGAAGGAGCAGGGCTTCGAGGTCAAGACCGCCAAGTTCCCGTTCAGCGCCAACGGCAAGGCGCTCGGGCTGGGCGAGGGCGACGGCTTCGTCAAGGTGATCAGCGACGCGAAGTACGGGGAGATCCTCGGCGCGCACATGATCGGCCCCGAGGTGACCGAGCTGCTGCCCGAGCTGACCCTGGCGCAGCAGTGGGACCTCACCGTCAACGAGGTCGCGCGCAACGTGCACGCCCACCCGTCCCTGGGCGAGGCCATGAAGGAGGCCGTGCACGGCCTGGCCGGCCACATGATCAACCTCTGATCCGCGGAACGGCACGAGGCCGCCGCCACGGTTCGAACGTGGCGGCGGCCTCGCCGTCGCGGGGTCAGGACGCCGGCCAGCGCTCCAGGGCCTTGTAGGCGGGCTGCCACTGCGTGTCGAACGCGGTGCGGGCCGGCGCGGGCAGGACTGACAGCGTGGTCGCGACCGTCTCCTCGTCCACGCCGTCGAGGAGCCAGGGCAGCACGCGCGGCGCGTCGGGGCCGACGTGGCGGCCGTGGGCCTGGCCGAAGGCCTGGAACTGCTCCGGCGTCAGGGTGGCGTCGATCAGCGGCAGCGCCTCCTTCTCCTCGTGCGCGAGGTGCGCGGTCAGGGCGGTGGCGAGGGCGTCGACGAGCTCGCCCACGGGTTCGGCGCCGGTGTCGATGGCCTCGATGAGGGGGTCGACGGCGGCGTGCTCGGCCTCCATCGCGTCCAGCAGGGCCAGGTCGTCGGCCTGCCCGGCGAGCGTTCCCCGCAGGACCGGCCAGAGGGCCTCGTCCTCGGCGGTGTGGTGGGCGTGCAGGGACACCTTGAACAACTCCCAGCCCGCGGCCGCGGCGAGGAGGCGGCGGGGGTCGTCGTCCTCGCGCGCGGTCACCTTGGCGAGATGCTCCAGTTCCCTCCTCAGCGCGTCGTGCATGACGTACATCAGGGTCCAGTCGTATTCGCTCATCGCTCCTCCTTCTTCACCGCGTTGACGGAGCGGCCGGAGGAAAGGTGACGGCTCAGGACGAATGCGTCGGCGCAGGCCGGTTGAGGCGGCTGAGGAGGCGCTGACCCTGGCGGGAGCTGATGTCGAGGCGGCGGGCGAGTTCCGCGCCGGTGATGCCGGGCTCGGCGTCGAGGATGGTGAGGGCGCGGGCCTCGTTGTCGGTGGCCACGCCGCGCGGGGCCTTCCGGGCCGGGGCTTCCTGCGGCGTCTCGGAAGGGGCCTTCTGAGGCGGCGCCTTCTGGGCCGGTTTCCTCGGGGCGGGCGTCGTCGCGGGCGGAGGCTCCTCCACGGGTTCCGGCTTCGGCGCGGTCAGCTCGGTGACGCGGGCGAGGGCCTGGTCGAGCATGACGCCGTCGGTGAGCATCCAGACGACGTCGGCGGGGGCCCTGCTCCTCCACCTGCGGCCGTAGTGGTCGTCCAGGAGGGCCAGGGCATGGCGGCGGCGCTGCTCGGCGGTCAGGGCGTGCGGGTAGGAGGTGATCTGCCACAGCACCATGCGCCGCCACAGCCGGAACGTCGAGAACGGGGCGAGCAGCCAGCGGGCCAGGGGGACGCCTTCGCGGACGGTCCCGGCGGCGATCCCGGCGCGGCGGCGGATGGCGTGCCGGACGGCTTCGATGAACGTGATGAACAGCACCGGCATCGCGGCGTGCATCACCATGCCGGTCGGGTCGCCGTGCGCGGCCGAGACGTTCAGCCAGACGGTGGCGGCGGTGAAGGCGAACGCCATCCAGCGCAGCGCCGGCATCGGCATGGCCAGCCACTCCAGCAGCAGCGCGACCGACACCAGCGCGAGGATGCCGAGGTCGACGCCCGCCGGGACGATCCACGCCTGGCCGCCGAACCAGGGCTCGGCCACGTCCCGGACGGAGGCGAACGACCCGTAGCCGCCGAGCCCGGCGAGGCCGGCGAAGAACAGGCCGCCGACCCCGGCCAGGACCCGCTGGGCCCGGGTCAGCGGCACGGCGGCCGCGCGCTGCTCGTCCATCGGCGCTCCTCCGTCACGGGGTCCGGATCACCCCGAGACGGTAGCGCCTCGCGACCGCCCGTCCGGACGAAAGCGCCATAACCACCCAGAAGCCGCAGGCTGACGGGGGGCGGGTCAGCGGAGCGGGTCGAACGGGTCCAGCTCGCCGGGACGGCGCCCGGTGGCGATCATCTCCGCGAGGAGGCTTCCGGTGGCCGGGCCGAGCGTGATGCCCCACATGCCGTGGCCGCCCGCGGCGAACACCCGCGGCGACCGGGTGGCGCCGATCAGCGGCAGGCCGTCGCGGGTGCAGGGCCGCGACCCGACCCACTCGTCCCGCCGGGCGTCGAGGTCGGCGCCGCGCAGCAGCGGGCGCGCGGCCTCGACGATCGCCCGGATCCGGCGCGGGTCGAGCGGCGCCTCGGGGCGGCGGAACTCCATCATCCCGGCGACGCGGAGACGGTCGCCGAGCGGCGTGCAGGCGACCCGCTGCGCGGGGAAGTACACCGGCCCGTCGGGGACGCGCTCCATCGGCACGCTGAAGCTGTACCCGCGGCCCGCCTGGACGAGCGCGCCGACCCCGAACCGCCGGGCGAGGCCGCCGAGCCACACGCCGCTCGCGAGGACCACCGCGTCGAACGTCTCGAAGTCGCTGCCGCCCGTGCGGACCGCCACCCCGCCCGGCTCGTCCCGGACGTCCGTCACGTCCGCGCCCGCGCGGATCTTGCCGCCGCGGTCGCGGACCGAGTCGGCGAGGGCGTGCACGAACACGCCCGGGTTGATGAAGCGCTGCCCGCGCAGCAGGATCGCCGCGCCGATCTCCCCGGACAGGGCGGGCTCCACCCGGCGCGCCTCGTCGCCGGTCAGCACCTCGTACTCCAGCTCCTGGCCGGCCGCGCGGATGTGCTCGATCTCCTCCAGCAGGACGCGCCGCTCCTCCCGCGTCCGGTAGGCGGCGAGGAACGACCCGGCCTCGCTGGTCTCCGCGCGGACGCCGCCGTCCAGCAGCGCGTCGAAGCTCGGCAGCGCCCGGCCGTTGATCGGCACCAGCGCCTCCATCGCGCGCCGCCACCGCGCCGCCGTGCTGTTGCGGGCGAACCCCGCGAGGAACCGCAGCAGCCGCGGGTTCGCGCTCGGCGGAACGTAGACCGGCGACGACGGGCTGAGCACCGCGCGCACGCCGTAGGAGAGGACGGCCGGTTCGGGCAGCGGGGTCGCCAGGCCGGGGGTCAGCCACCCGGCGTTGCCCCAGGACGCCCCGGCCGCGACGTCCCGCCGGTCGAACACGGTGACGTCGTCGCCGTGCTCCTGCAGGAACCATGCGGTGGACAGACCGACCATGCCGGCCCCCACGACGGCGACTCGGCGCGCCATGGCCTCTCCTCTCCTCGTGAAACGGGTCACTTCGATGGTGATGCGTCCGCGAGCCGATGCCCCTGTCGTGTTCGGACAATCGAGGAGCCCGCCATGATGCGAAGCGCACAATGGGGGGAGAGAGGAGAACGCATGATCAGCGTGAGCGGCCTGGTCGACGCGCTGGGCCCGGGCCTGCTGCGCCTGGTCGCGCCCGGCCGCGACGCGCAGGTGCACGACGTCGTCCTGGCCGAACCCGGCGAGGCCGCCGGGCAGCCGGGAGAGATCGTCCTCGGCGCCGGGGTGGCGGACCCGGACGCCGCCGTCGCGCTCCTGGAACGCGCCGGCGCGGCGGGGGCGAGCGGCGTCGTGTTCAAGTCGCCCCTCGCCGGCGCCGCCGAGGTGACCGCCGCCGCGCGCCGCCTCGGACCGGCCCTCGTCGAACTGCAGCGGGACGCGTCCTGGACGCACGTCATCTGGCTGGTGCGCGGCGCCGTCGACCGCGCCCACGCCCCGCTCCCCGGACCGTCCGGCCCGCGGGACGACCTGTTCGCCCTGGCCGACACGGCCGCCGAGATCGCCGACGCCCCGGTGACGCTGGAGGACGCGCGCTCCCGCGTCCTCGCCTACTCCGGCCGCCAGGACAGCACCGACCCGGCCCGCGTCTCCACGATCGTCGGCCGCCGCGTCCCGCCGCAGGTCATCGCCCATCTGCGCGCCTCCGGGGTGTTCCGCAAGCTGGCCCGGTCGAGCGACCCGGTCCTCGTCCCCGCCGGCCCGGACGGCATGCTGCCCCGCCTCGTCATCCCCGTCCGCGCCGGCGGCGAGTGGCTCGGCTCGATCTGGGTCGTGGCGCGCACGGCGATCTCTCCCGACCGCGTCCGGCGCCTGGCCGACCTGGCGTCCGTCCTGGCCCTGCACCTGCTCCGCCTCCGGGCCGAGGCCGGAGTCGCGCGCCGCCTCACGGCGGACCAGGTGCGCGCCGCCCTCCAGGACGGCTCCCGGCCCGTCCCCGCTCCGCCGCCCTGGCGCGTGATCGCGCTCGGGAACCGGGGCGGGACCGAGGACGTCCGCCGGCGCCTCGACCTCTGGGACGCGATCACCCGCCGCTACGGCTGGCACCGCCCCCTCCTCACCGACCTCGCCGGCACGATCTTCGCGGTCCTGGCGGAACCGGGACGCGACACCGCCGAGTCCGGAACGATGCCCTGGCTGCGCCACGTCCTCACCCGCGCACGCGCCCACGACCGCACCCTGTACGCGGCGGCGGGCGGCCCCGCCCACTCCCCCGCCGACCTGCTCCGCTCCCGCACCGAAGCGTCCGAGCTCGCGTCCCTCGTCGAGTCCGGCGGCCTCGCCCCCGGCACCGTCCTCCTGGAGGACGCCTGGGACGCCGTGGTCGTCGAACGCGCCCGCAAGGCAGTCGGCACCGACCCGCTGGGCGGCCCCCTCCCCGCCCTACGCGCCCACGACGACGAACACGGAACGTCCTACCTCCCGACCCTCGCCGCCTGGCTGGACCACTACGGCGACCCCAAGGGAACCGCCCAGGCTTTGGCCGTCCACCCCAACACCCTCCGCCATCGCCTACGCCGCATGAACGAGGTGACCGCGGTAGACCTCTCTACCCCCCACCGCCGCCTAGCCCTCCGCCTCCAACTCGCCGCCCTCGAAGCCCGGCCATAGCCCGCGAGTCCGTTCCTCAGCCGACGGCGCGCTCCACGTAGGGGCGCAAGGCCTTGCGCAACTTGGCCGCGTGCGGTTCCTGCCCGATGGAGGCCCGGTCGTCGAGCTCGACGCTCCCCGGGCACGCCGCGTCGCCGGGCACCGTGAAGCGGCCCAGCGGCCTGGCGGTCCTCGCCTCGTAGATCTCGAAGACGTAGGAGGCCTTCAGGAGCGAGATCTTGGTCGTGCCCCGAGCCCCCGTGCGCCCCGACAGCCGCCAGTCCAACCGCGCGACGGACTCGGGAAGGTACTCGCAGACCCGCGTCTCCTGTGCCGTCTCCTGGTAGCCGCAGGCGACGAGCTGGACCCGGGGCTTCGCGCCGGCATCGCTCCCGCCATCGTCCGCCGTCCAGCCTGAAGGGAACTCGCCGGCGTCCTCGCCGGTGTTGGCGTTCACGAACAGCAGCCTCACCGCGTGGGGGCCCTTGCCCCGGTAAGGCCCGGCGATCTCCTTGAAATACGTGTCGGCCCGCGCCCTGCCGCCCGGTTCGGTTGGGCAGAACATGTCCATGGTGTGCGGGGAGGGCGGCTCCGGAGGAGGCGGATCGGCCAGCATGCCGACGACCCCGACACCACCGAAGACCGCGACGATGCCGATGCCGAACGTCCACCATGCGATCCGATCCGACCTTCGCATGCCCACGATTCTGGACGATCGGCCCGCACTCCTCCACCGGGCCGCGCCTCCGCGCCTTTCCTTCCGGTAGCAATTCCATGATCTTCGCCCGCGTTCGCGCTTGCCCGTGCCAGGGGAGAGCTTGGAACGAACGGGGGAAAAACTCATGATCATAATCAGTTCATCGGAAACGGCGCGGAGGAGGACGGTCGGCCGGTTCTGCCGTGCCGCCGCGCTTCTCGCGGGCCTGGTCGCCACCGGAGTGGCGGCGCCCGGCGGGACCGCCACGGCCGCGGGCCCGGAGCGCCCGCGGGCGGCGGCATCGCAGACCAGAGCCGGGACGCAGCGGCTTCCGGTCAAGGCGATCGAGAAGATACTGCAAGCCGACGGGCAGGTGAGCAAAAGCGGAGTTCTCGAAGTCGACATCGACCGCAAGGACCTCCATGTCATCGGGGGCAATCCCCCGGTGAGATTCAAGGACGGCTTCCAGCTTCAGCACGAGTTGTTCTTCCAGTCGCTCGGGCGCGGAAAGGCGATCCTCAACGGCGATCTGACCCTGCGTCCCCAGGAGATCCAGCCGGTCATCGACGCGTTCATCGCCCACGGGCTGACGTTCCAGGCGCAGCACCAGCACCTGTATGACATGCGGCCGATGGTGTGGTTCGTGCACTTCCGTGCGATCGGTGACCCGATCCGGCTGGCCGGCGCCGCGCGCGCCGTCATCGGCAAGACGTCCACGCCGCTGCCGCAGCACTCGCCGCCGCATCCCAGGACCCCGCTTCCCGTGCGGAAGCTGGAGAGGGTCCTCGGCGGCGACGCGACGGTCGGGGAGAACGGGATCGTCACGGTGACCGTGCGGCGCACCGACAAGATCAGGCTCGGCGGTGTGGTCGTCGATCCGGACCTCGGGGTGTCCACCAACATCCAGTTCCAGCCGCTCGGGCGGGGCAGGGCGGCGGTCATCCCCGACTTCTCGATGACGGCGAGCGAGACGCAACCGGTCATCTCGGTCATGCGTCGCCATCGCTGGGAAGTGGGGTGCCTCTACAACCAGGAGACCGACGAGCACCCGCAGCTGTACTTCTCGCACATGTACCGCGTCGGCGACCCTGTCGAACTCGCCCGGCAGATCCGCGAAGGACTCGACCGGACGGCGGCCAAGCGCGCCTGACCCGCGGCCCACGGCATTCACGCTGAGGTGCGGCCGGCGGAAACCCTCGCCGGCCGCGCCCTCAGCGCGCCAGATGCTCTCTCAGGCCGGGTGGCCAGGCCTCGATGTCCCGGTTCACCAGCGACTCGGCGTGCTCAGGATCCCCTTCCACCCGGAACAGCACGATCCGTCCCTCCGGCTCCGGGGCGGCCACGGTACGGTGCGCGATCTGCGATGCGTCGAACGGGAAGTCCCAGTGCACCAGCCGGCCGTACACGCGGCCGTCGGCCACCAGTTCGGATCGCCACACCCACCGGGTCCGCGGGCTGCGCACCACCGCACGGAGCAGGAAGCTTCCCTGGTGCGTCCATCCCGGATCGTCCACGATCACGGCCGAACCCGTCCGCAGCCGCAGCGGCTGCGTGGTGGCCTCGGCCAGAGCCTCCCGCAGATCCTCGTCCGCGACGGTGATCCGGTCGAGCAGCGCTGCCGCCTCCACGGCGTCCACCTGGCCGTACACGTCGTAGAACGAACCCGTGAGGCCCCTGGCGAGCGCGGGATGCAGCGCCGGGACCTCGGCCGCCTCCCGGAACACGCCCCGCTTGGCGTCCCAGGGCACCGGACCGGCACCACTGATCAGGCACTCCCAGTGGGATCGCGGCATCTGGGATGCCAGCGCGGTGAAGACCTGCGACACCTCGGCCGATTCGAAGTAGTCGACCCAGAGCCCGTACTCGGCCGACTCGGCCACCGGGCCCGGGCCGTGCGTCAGCATCGCGGCGAGCTGGCGCACGACCCAGTTCTGGAGGACGTGGTCACCGTCCGACCAGCACATTCGCAGGTACACCAGGATCCCGTAGGACGGGAACCGCTGGTGCAGAAGGACCCAGACGGCCGCACTCTCGGCATCCGTCTCAAGTTCCAGGTCGTGCGGGTCGAACTGGTCGCCGGCGGCCACGGACTCCAGCGCTTGATCCACCCCGGCGTCGACCTGGGGCCGGTCCAGCCCGATGCCCGCGAGTTCCCGGTCCCAGCCGGGGGTCCCGATCGGCGGCGGAGGTGATGTCGGCTCTGACATCCCGCAACTCTAGGGTGCCGTCCGCGCGGCGGCAGGACCGTGCGGTGGGCGCAGGCGCCGGAGGGGCGGGGATCGGTGGCCGCGGGCCGGTGCGACGCCGCGGGGACGCGCAACGAATAGCGCGCAGCAGGCGGAAAGACGCAACGAAACGCCAGCTCAGAGCAAGGTTGACGCATTGGATTGCGCGTGGCTGGTTCTTAGGCTTTCGCTGAGTCGTTCGCCCTTCGGATGTCCTTGGAGACACGTATGACCGTCATGCCGGCGATGGAGCCGACCGCCGTCCGGACCGCGCTGCGGCGGCACTACCTGATGTGCCGTCCGGACCACTTCGCCGTCACCTACGCGATCAACCCGTGGATGGACCCGGTGGCCGGCGCCGAGGCGGCGAAGGCCGTGGCGCAGTGGGAGGAGCTGCGGGCGGCGTACGTCGCGCTCGGGCACGAGGTGAGCCTCATCGACCCCATCGAGGGGCTGCCCGACATGGTGTTCGCGGCCAACGGGGCGCTGGTGGTCGGCGGGCGCGTGTACGGGGCGAAGTTCACGCATCCGGAGCGGTACGCCGAAGGGCCCGCCTACGCCAGGTGGATGCTGGAGAACGGGTTCTCCGAGGTGCTGGAGCCGCAGCACACGAACGAGGGCGAGGGCGACTTCCTCACGCTCGACCACGTCATCCTGGCCGGGACGGGGTTCCGGACGGAGATCGCCGCACACCAGGAGGCGCAGGAGTTCCTCGGCCGCCCGGTGGTGACGCTGCGGCTCGTCGACCCGCGCTTCTACCACCTGGACACGGCGCTGTTCCCCCTCGGCGGCGACAACGTGGCGTACTTCCCCGGCGCGTTCTCCCCCGGGAGCCGGGCGGTGCTGGAGCGGCTGTTCCCGGACGCGGTCCTCGCGAGCGAGGCGGACGCGGCGGTGCTCGGGCTCAACGCCGTGTGCGACGGGCGCAACGTCGTCATCAACGCCGAGGCGCTCGGGCTGATCGACACGCTCCGAGTGCACGGGTACGAGCCGCTGCCGGTCGACCTGTCGGAGCTGCGCAAGGCGGGCGGCGGCCCGAAGTGCTGCACCCTGGAACTCCGCTCCTAGTCGGCCAGGGCCAGTGCCTGTCTCGAAGGGGCCTCGCCCCCGCGCGAACGCGTGAGCTGCCCGGCGGAGCGAAGCCGGAGGCGAGCGGAGCCGGGCAGATCGCGAAGCGATGCCGCGTTCGCCAAGGCCCGGTCGCGCAGCGAGCCGCTAGGCGAGCGAAGAGGGCCGGGACTTCGAGACGCGGCGGCGGGCGAGGGTGCGGGTGCGGAGGACGCCTGCGACGCCGATCGCCCAGATGCCGATCTGGACGGTCCAGGCCGCCCGGAACGCTCCAGGCGTGAACTCGCCTCCGGGTGACAGGGCGTCCAGGACGAACCCGATCAGCAGGATCGTGACGAGTGAGGCGACGAAGCCGCCGATGTTGACGATGCCGGTGGCGGTGCCCTGCCGTCCGGGCGGGTTGAACGTCCGGGCGTAGTCGAAGCCGATCATCGAGCCGGGGCTGCCGGGCGCGACGCACAGCACGAGCAGGACCAGCAGCCAGGGCGGCGCGGGCGGCGGCACGGCGAGGACGGCCGCCCACGCCGTCGCGTTGAGGGCGACGATGCCGAGGACGAGCCAGGACCGGCGCAGCGGGTAGCGGGCGACGAGACGTCCGATGAACGGGCCGGACACGACGTTGACCAGCACGAACAGCGTCAGCAGGGTCGAGGCGGTCGCGGGGCGCAGGCCCTGCCCGGACACCAGGTACGGGAAGCCCCACATCAGCGCGAAGGTGTTGGACGAGAACTGCGTGACGAAGTGCGACCAGAAGCCGAGGCGCGTGCCGGGGTGGCGGAACGCCTCGACGAGGTTGGTGCCGGTCTCGCGCAGGGACGGGACGTCCGCGCGGGCGGGGCCCCCGCGCAGGACGGCGACGGCGAGCACCGCCATGAGGGCGCCGAGCGCGGCGGCGGAGCCGAACGCGGTGCCCCAGCCGGGGCCGTGCAGGAGGGCGACCAGGGGGATCGCGCTGAGCACCTGGCCGAGCTGTCCGAGCTGCCCGGTGAGCTGCGTCACGACCGGGACGTAGCGTCCTGGGAACCAGGTCGCGACGATGCCGAGGACGCTGATGAACGTCATGGCGTCTCCGGCGCCGACCATCACGCGGGCGGCGACGGCCGTCCCGACGCCGGTGGAGACGGCCATGAGCGCCTGGCCGCCGGCCATGAGCAGCGCGCCGCCGGCGACCATCCAGCGCGGGCCGACGCGGTCGAGCAGGAGTCCGACGGGGATCTGCAGGCCCGCGTACACGAGCAGTTGCAGGACGGTGAAGGACGCGAGGATCCCGGCGGACGCGTCGAACCGGTGCACCGCGTCCAGGCCGGCGACGCCGAAGGACGTCCGGTGCAGTACCGCCACGGCGTAGGCGAGGACGCCGACGCTCCACAGCACCCACGCCATGGGGGCGGGCTTCTGACGGGCAGGGGTTTTCTGGGGAGTTTGGGCGGTCTGCACGTTCACCCAATGTATGTCACGCCCGTGGGCGTCATGACCGGCGGGGCTTCGCGCGCAGGTGCATTCGCTCACCCTGCGGGCCGAACAGGCTGAGCACCTCGACCGGCCCGCCCGCGCCGCCGAACCAGTGCGGGAGCCGGGTGTCGAACTCGGCCGCCTCCCCCGGTTCCAGCACCATCTCGCGCCCGGCGAGGTGCAGGCGCAGGCGCCCGTTCAGCACGTAGAGCCACTCGTAGCCCCCGTGGGTGCGCGGCTCGGGCGGCGGGATCCGCTCGGGCACGACCATCTTGAACGCCTGGACGCCGCCGGGCCGCCGGGTCAGCGGCAGCACGACCATGTCGTGCATCCGCAGCGGCCGCGGCCTGATCCGCGGGTCGCCGACGGCCGGGGCGCCGACCAGCTCGTCCAGCGGGACCTGGTGGGCCTGGGCGAGCGGGAGCAGCAGTTCCAGGCTCGGCCGCCGCTTGCCCGACTCCAGCCGCGACAGCGTGCTGACCGAGATGCCGGTGGCCTCCGCGAGCGCGGTGAGCGTGACGTTCCGCTCCTGCCGCAGCCTGCGGAGCCTCGGCCCGACCCCGGCCAGGACCTCCTCGGTCGTCTCCATGCCCTCATTGCAGGATCGGCAAAGAGGTTTGTCAAATCCGGAAGGCGTCGCGCACGCTCGGGGCATGACCGAACGAGACGTACTGATCATCGGCGGCGGGCCGGCCGGGCTGAGCGGCGCCCTCGTCCTCGCCCGCGCCCGCCGCTCCGTCACCGTCGTCGACGCGGGCGAGCCGCGCAACGCCGGCGTCGACCACATGCACGGCTTCCTCACCCGGGACGGGATGCCGCCCGCCCGCCTGCTGGAGACCGGCCGCACCGAGGTGCGCGGCTACGGCGGCGAGATCGTCGAGGGGACGGTCGCCCGCGCCGAGGAGGGCTTCGTCCTCACCCTCGGCGACGGCACCCGGTTGCGGGGCCGCCGCCTGCTGGTCACCACGGGCGTGACCGACGTCCTTCCGGACGTCCCCGGCCTGCGGGAGCGGTGGGGCCACGAGGCGCAGATGTGCCCCTACTGCCATGGCTGGGAGGTCCGCGACCAGCGGATCGCCGTGCTGGGGACGTCGCCGAACTCCGTCCACCAGGCGCTGCTGCTGCGCCAGTGGTCGCCGGACGTGACGTTCGTCGCGGACACCCCGCCGGCGGGCGAGGACGCGGCGCGCCTGGCCGCGCGCGGCATCCCCGTCGCGCCGGGCGGGGTGCGGCGCGTCGTCGTCGAGGACGACCGGCTCACCGGGCTGGAGCTGGCGGACGGTTCGGTGCTCGGCTGCGACGCCGTGTTCCTCGCGCCGACGTGGGTTCCCAAGGCCGGGCCGCTGACCGACCTCGGCTGCGAGACCGGCGAGGACGGCTTCGTGAAGACCGACCCCACCGGGCGGACCAGCGTCCCCGGCGTGTGGGCGGCGGGCAACGTCGTCGTCCCGTCCGGCCAGGTCGTCATGGCGGCCGCGGCCGGGGCGATGGCCGCCGCGATGATCAACGCCGACCTAGTCGAGGAGGAGGTCACGCGAGGCCTCAGCGTCTCGAAGTCCCGGCCCACTTCGCTCGCCTAGCGGCTCGCTGCGTGACCGGGCCTTGGCGAACGCGGCATCGCTTCGCGATCTGCCCGGTTCCGCTCGCCTCCGGCTTCGCTCCACCGGGCAGTTCACGCGTTCGCGCGCTTGACCGAGGCCACTTCGAAACCCGTCCTAGGCTCGGGGTGTGACGGATGAGGAGGCGTGGCGGCGGGAGCGGGCGGTGCTGAATGCCGGGCGCGGGTGGTTCGGCGAGGTCGCGGACGGGCTGTACCCGGACGTGCCGCGCGTGGCGGGCACGCCGCTGCTCTGCCGGGACGCCTGGATCCCCGCGGCTCCGATCCCGCTGGAGGAGATCCGGCTGGAGTGGGAGGCCCGCCCCGTCCCGCCCGCGATCGCCGACCCGGACGACGGGCTCCCGGACGGGTACCGGACGTACGCGGAGGCCGTCGCCGCCCTCGCCCCGCCGAAGATGTTCGAGGACCGTCCGAGCTACCGGCTGGTCGCGGCCGGACCGCCGGTGCTCCGGCTCGGCCCCGCCCGCTACTTCGACGCCGTCAACGTGGGCGAGTCCGTGGCGCACGAGCTGGCCGCCGGGGTGGCCGGGCTGCCGTTGCGCGACCGGATCGGCGACCCGTGCGACCTGTCACGCAGGCCCGCGCTGCCCGCCGTCACCACGGTCACCGTGACGACGTCCGGGCGGTACGTCCTGCACCGGCGCGACGCCGCGAAGGTGGCGCACGCCGGAGGGCTCTACCAGGTGATGCCGGTCGGGGTGTTCCAGCCTCTCGGCGACGAGCCGCCTGATCTGTGGCAGTGCATGGTCCGCGAGTACGCCGAGGAGTTTCTCGGCGCCGACGAGGACTACGGCGACGACTTCGTCCAGGACGACTGGCCTTTTCACCAGGCGATGACCGCCGCCCGCGACGAGGGACGCCTCCGGGCGCACTTCCTGGGGCTCGGTGTGGACCCGCTGACGTTCGCGCTCGACCTGCTGACCGTCGTCGCCGTCGACGACGGGCTGTTCGGCGGGCTCTTCGGGGACCTCGTCGCGGTCAACGACGAGGGCGAGGTGTCGATGGCGCCGTTCGGCGGGCCCGTGCCCCGGCCGATGCAGCCGGCGGGAGCCGCCGCGCTGGGCCTGGCGCGGCGGCACCGGGCGGCCCTCGGGCTGTAGCGGCCTCATTCGCGGCAGAGCGAGCGCAGCTCGTCGAGCGCGTCCACCAGGTGGTCGATGATCTCCGAGGGGTCGGGGATGAGGTCGCGGCAGGCGACGATGCCGACGTCCACCTTCCCGTCGTAGGAGAACACGGTGATGTTCAGGCCGCCGCTGACGTCGGTGATGACCGAGATCGGGTAGTAGCCGAGCACCTTCGCACCGCCCAGGTACAGCGGGAACTGCGGGCCCGGCACGTTGGAGATGACCAGGTTGATCGGGCGCAGCGACACCACCGGCGCGGCCTGCAGCGCGAGCCGCGTGACCGCCGCGGCGAACGGTGCCGGGAGCAGCCCGCTCATCTCCCGCACCCAGCTGCCCGACGAGCCGGTGAACCGCCGCTTCGCCACGTCCATGTCGCGCTGGACGGCGGTGTACCGGTCGGCGGGGTCGGGCAGGTGCGTGGCGAGCGGCGTGGTCATGATCGAGACCTGGTTGCCCGGCTCCGCGGAGGCGCCCGCGCCGCGCCGCAGCGACACCGGCACGGCCGCGACCAGCGGGCGCTCGGGCAGCTCGCCGCGCTTGTCGAGCCACTGCCGCAGCGCCGTCGCGCACAGCGCCATGACCACGTCGTTGACGCTGCCGCCGAGGGCCCGGCGGATCTCCTTGATGTCGGCGAGCGGCAGCTCCCCGCACGCGACCGCGCGGCGCCGGCCGATCGGATGGTTGAACGGCGTCGGCGGCGCGCTGACCCTCGGCGCCCTCGGCACCTCCGGACGGCCCAGCGCCCCCTGCATCCACGACGACATCCGCCCGACGCCCGGGAGGGACGACAGGCCCGGGACCTCGTCCAGGTAGGGGGCGGTGCGCACCGCCGACACCGCCGACCGCACCGGATGCAGCGCGGTGCGGAGAAGTCCGGTGCCGAGCATGCTCGCCATGCCGGGGGCGCGGGCCGGGACGGTCTCGTCGGCGGGCAGGTCGCGGGGCTCGGGCGTCAGGTCGAGGAGGGCGGCGAGCGTCTCGGCGGCCATCACGCCGTCGATGGCCGCGTGGTGCACCTTCACGTAGACGGCGGTCCGGCCGCCGGCGAGGCCCTGGATGAGGACCATCTCCCACAGCGGGCGGGACCGGTCGAGCGGCTGCTCGTGCAGCATCGCGACCAGGTTGGCGAGCTGCCGGTCGCTGCCGGGCTCGGGCAGCCCGAACTCGGAGATGTGCCGCTCGGGCTCGAAGTCGGGGTCGTCCTCCCAGTACGGGTTGTCCAGGCCGAGCGGCACCTGGACGAGCCGCTGCCGCAGCGGCCGCGCCGCGAGGTGCGCGCGGGAGCGGATCAGCTCGGCGACGTGCGGGACGGTGAGCCGGCCGCCGGGGCACGTCCCGGGGTCGACGATGCCGAGCCCGGCGATGTGGGCATGGGTCGTCGCGTTCTCGGCATGGAGGAAGGTGGCGTCCACGGTGGTCAGCTGGGTCATGCTCTCTCGTCCGTCCGCTCGTCCTGCGCCGGCTTACTCTCTAGGAGTTATGCGCTGGAAGTCCGCAGGTCAATGAAGGCCGCCAGGAAGTAACAGCGACTTAACGGGACGTTTCACCCAGTTCATCGACCACTTTTCTCGGCGCTGGAGAACATTTGCCCGCGTCCCGACCTGATGTGGTCAGAAAACTTCACAAGGCTGATCAAGCAGGCAATCATCCACCGACGCAAAGATCATCGCACTAGGCTCGTACCCCATGACGGCACGACCACTCTCGGAGATCGTCGAAGCGGGATGGGCGGCCGCGCTGGCCCCCGTCGCCGGGACGATCGCCGCCGCGGGCGACTGGCTGCGCGCCGAGGTCGCCGCCGGGCGCCGCTACCTGCCCGCCGGGAACCACGTCCTGCGCGCCTTCACCCAGCCCTTCGACGACGTGCGCGTCCTCATCATGGGGCAGGACCCCTACCCGACGCCCGGCCACCCCGTCGGCCTCAGCTTCTCGGTCGCCCCCGACGTCCGGCCGCTGCCCGGCAGCCTCGTCAACATCTTCCGCGAGTACTGCGACGACCTCGGCCACCCGCAGCCGTCCAACGGCGACCTCACCCCGTGGACGCAGCAGGGCGTGTGCCTGCTCAACAGGTCGCTGACCGTCATGCCGGGCAAGCCGGGCTCGCACCGCGGCAAGGGCTGGGAGGAGGTCACCGAGCAGGCCATCCGAGCCCTCGCCGCCCGTGACCGCCCCCTCGTCGCCATCCTCTGGGGCCGCGACGCCCGCAACCTCAAGCCGCTGCTCGGCCGCGTGCCCTGCGTCGAGTCCGCACACCCGAGCCCCATGTCGGCCGACCGCGGCTTCTTCGGCTCCCGCCCCTTCTCCCGCGCCAACCACCTCCTGGAACAGCAAGGCGCCCAGCCCCTCGACTGGAAGTTGGGTTAGCCCAGGGGGCGACCCGGTGACACAACGCGGGTCGAGTGGCCGGAAGGCGCTCTAGGCGCCTGGAGGTCGCACGGCCCGTCGAGCCGGGCGACCGCAGCGCCACGACGAAGACCCGCACGGGCACGGCAACCCGCACCGTGGCGTGAGGATCGCCCGGCTCGTGACGGGGGTTCCAGGGGGTCGCCCCCCTGGGAAGACGAGGCCTACTTCACTCGTGCGGGAGCTTTCGGAGGAAGAGGGCGAATTCGCCGGCGCCCTCGGTCGCGGCGTCCGGGGAGAGGGGCGTGAGGCGGCGCTCGCCGTGGCTCCAGTAGACGCCGGGGGCGCAGGGGTCGTCGGCGTTGGCGTGCATCTCGCGGACGACGTCGGCGAATATCGGCAGGACCTCGCGGACGGCCGTGGAGGTGATCGGGTACAGCAGCAGCGTGCTGTGGCAGGGGACGCCGACCAGTGCGCCGTGCTCGTTCTGCCTCGGCACGAACTGGTGGACCTCGCTCAGCAGAGCAGACACGTAGCGGCTGCCCGGCTTGCCGACGACGCGGACGTTGCGGCCCGGCAGGAGCGGCTGGTCGTGCACGGACACGTCGGCCAGCTCGCGGTCGTGGGTGTTCGTCATCACGTAGCCGAGCTTGTGCAGGCCGAGCAGGCCCGCGCGGGCCTTGGTGAGGGGGCCGCCGTAGCGGGGGTGCTCGATCATCACCATGGCGTCGAAGTGGTCGCCGGCGGGGACGACGACGAGGCCCTCGCGGTCGCGGGGGTCGAGCTTCGGCACGATGCGCAGGCGCAGCAGCTCGCGGACGTCGCCGAACAGCTCCATCTCGCCGACGGCGAGGAACGCGCGGTCGCCGACCTCGCGGACCCACTCGTCCACCACCTGCGGCCATGCCGAACGCGGCTCGCGGGCGCAGCGCTCCAGCACCGTCCAGCTGGAGGCGCGGGCCTCCGACCGGCCCACGGGCAGCACCACCTCGGAGGTGCCGTGATCGAACCAGGCGCTGGGCGCCAGGGCGGGCAGCACGTCGCGGATGAGCGCGTGCACGTCCGCCGCCGCGTCCAACGGTTCCATGGGGCTCATCCTCCCTCAGCCTTCGGCGGATCAGTTGCACACCCACCTTCTCAGAGTTGGGCCCGGTTGTGCGATGCATCGCGATCCCCGCCTCACACTCGCTGATCAGGAGTTGCTCAAGTACGGTGCCTACATGCGCGAACTCGTGTACCCACCGGTGATCAAGACGGCTCTCGGCGTGTTCAAGGCCCTGAACATCAGAATCCGTCTGGAAGGGACCGACCAGATCCCCGCCACCGGCGGCGCGGTGCTCGTCAGCAACCACGTCAGCTACCTCGACTTCATCTTCGCGGGCCTCGCCGCGCACCCCGCGGGCCGGCTGGTGCGGTTCATGGCGAAGAAGGAGATCTTCGACAACCGGATCGGCGGGCCGCTGATGCGCGGCATGCACCACATCCCGGTCGACCGCGACGCGGGCGCCTCCTCCTACGCGGCGGCGCTCAAGGCGCTGCGCGGCGGCGAGATCGTCGGGGTGTTCGCCGAGGCGACGATCAGCCGCTCGTTCACGGTGAAGGACATCAAGAGCGGCGCGGTGCGGATGGCGGTGGCGTCCAAGACGCCGCTCATCCCGGTCGCGCTCTGGGGCCCGCAGCGGATGTGGACCAAGGGCCGCAAGCGCCGCCTCCTCCAGCGCAACGTGCCCGTGACGATCATCGTCGGCGAGCCCATGTACCCCAAGCGCGGCGACGACTACGAGCAGGTCACCCGTGATCTGCACGCCCGGATGGCGGAGCTGCTGGAGAAGGCGCAGCGCGAGTACCCCGACGTCCCGCGCTCGGACGAGACGTGGTGGCAGCCCGCCTACCTCGGCGGCTCGGCGCCGACGCCGGAGGAGGCCGAGAAGCTCGACCTGGAGGAGGCCGAGGCGCGCAAGGCCGCCCACGCGGAGCGCGAGGCGACGCGCGAGGCCAAGGAGGGCGGCGGCTCCTGACCCGCGGGCCCGGCCCCCGCGTGCCCTGCTAATTCGGTGGACGCGGGGCGCCGCGGGGCGTGATCATCATTGCCATGACCATGTCGCAGGAGAGGCCGCAGGAGGTCCTGCATCTGATCGAGCCCCGGGAAGGCGCCGACGCGCCGGAGCCCGCGCTGCCCGTGGTCTTCAACCTGTCCGACAACAACTCCCCCGCCGACGTCATGGACGTCCTGTCGCTGCGCCCGTTCGCGTCGGGCGAGCAGCCCTGGTCGCGGTCGACACGGCTGGAGAACGTCCGGGCGGAGGCGCCGCTGCGCCCCGGCGACGCCAGGCTCGTGCGGGTCGCGCACGAGAAGGGCAAGGAGTCGGTGCTGGCCGAGGGCGACGGCTGGACGCTGCTGAGCAACCGGTGGAAGAGCGGCATCGCCTACGTCGCGGTGTCCGCCGTGACCGACGAGCTGGCCGAGACCGTCCTCGCGGCGTCGGTGAAGGACGCGACCGAGCCGCCGAAGGTGGACGAGACCAGCGTCGAGATGGGCTTCTGGCACATGGGGTCGCACGGCCCCGTCCGCAGCGAGCGCGCCATCACCGCCGACGCGTGGGAGGACATCCGGCGCAACTACACCGCGCCGGTCGCCGAGGCGCTCGACTCGGTGATGAAGCTCACCCGCGAGGAGGTCTCCGGGCGGCTGCTGCTCCTGCACGGCCCGCCCGGCACCGGCAAGACCACGGCGCTGCGTGCCCTCGCCCGCTCCTGGAACGACTGGTGCCAGTCCGACTGCGTCCTCGACCCCGAGGCGCTGTTCGGCACGCCGAGCTACCTGATGGAGGTCGCGGTCGGCGACGACGAGGACGAGAACCGCCGCTGGCGGCTGCTCATCCTGGAGGACTGCGACGAGCTGATCCGCGGCGAGGCCAAGCAGTCGACGGGCCAGGGCCTGTCGCGGCTGCTCAACCTCACCGACGGGATGCTCGGCCAGGGCCGGGACGTGCTGGTGGCCATCACCACCAACGAGGACCTCGCCATGCTGCACCCGGCGGTGGTCCGCCCCGGCCGCTGCCTCGCCCAGATCGAGGTGGGCCGGCTCACCCGCGCGGAGTCGCTGTCCTGGCTGGACGGCACGGGCGTGCCCGCCGCGGAGATCGGCGCCGACGGCGCGACGCTCGCCGAGCTCGCGGCGCTGCGCAAGGGCGAGAAGCGTCCCGAAGGTCAGGACGCTCCTTCCACCGCCACCGGCTTCTACCTCTAGGACGCCTTCCGCAGGGCCTGTTCGATGTCGGCCCAGAGGTCGTCCGGGTGTTCGAGGCCGACCGACAGGCGCACCGTTCCCTCGCCGATCCCGGCGGCGGTGAGGGACGCGGCGTCCAGCTGCCGGTGGGACGTGCTGGCCGGGTGCATGACGAGGGTCGCGATGTCGCCGAGCGACGGGCCCAGCGAGACCAGCTCGACGGCCTCGGAGAAGGTCCGGCCGGCGTCGCGGCCGCCGTTCAGCTCGAACGCCAGAACGCCGCCGTGACCGTCCGGCAGCAGCCTCCGGGCGATCTCGTGCTGCGGGTGGTCCTCCAGCCCCGGGTAGTGGACGCGGGTCACCGACGGGTGGCCGTCCAGGCGGCGGGCGATGTCGAGCGCGGACTCGCTCTGCCTGGCCACGCGCAGCGGCATGGTCGCGAGGCCCCGGACGGTCAGCCAGGAGGCGAACGGGTCGGGGGTGGAGCCCAGCTCGACGGCGTGCTCCCAGACCCGCCGGTGGACGGACGAGTCGGCGAAGACGGCGGCGCCGCCGATCGTGTCGCCGTGCCCGCCGAGGTACTTCGTCGTGGAGTGGACGACGATGTCGGCCCCGTGCTCGATGGGCCTGCACAGGAGCGGGACGAAGGTGTTGTCGACGACGGTCAGTACGCCCGTCCCGCGGACGGCCTCGGTGAACGCGGGCAGGTCCGTCACGTGGGTGGTGGGGTTGGCGACCGTCTCCAGGTAGAGGATCTTCGTGGTGTCGCGCAGGGCGTCGCGCACCTCGGCCGGGTCGTCGCCGGAGACGAAGGTGACCTCCACGCCCCAGCGCGCGGCGAGGTCCTGGAGCAGCGCGTGGGTGCCGCCGTAGAGGGCGGCCTGCGCGATGACGTGGTCGCCGCTGCGGAGCAGTCCCATCAGGACCGCGTTGATCGCACCCATGCCGGACCCGGTGGCGAGCGTTCCGGAGCCGCCTTCGAGTTCGGTGAGCGACTGCTCCAGGGCGCGGACGGTCGGGTTGGCCATCCGGGCGTAGAAGAACGCCTCGTCGGGGCCCTGGAACGCGGCGGCCAGCGCGTCGGAGGCGTCGAAGGAGAACAGGTGGCCCTGGTAGATCGGGACGCCGAGCGGGCGGCTGCCCTCGGGGACGATCACGGGCGGGTGGACGGCCCGGGTCTGCGGGTGATGTGCGGTCATGGTCCCAGCGTGCGGCGGGATCGGCCCGGCGGAAACGGCCAATCGCGACCAGTGGCCCGGTGCGCCCCCCGGCTCATGCTCGTGCTCGCACCGCGCCGGACCACCGATCCGGCCGGAGGGCCGGCTCCCGGGCCGGCCGGTACGGTATCGCCCGCCGGCTCGCCCACCCCGCAGGGGCGAACCGGCGGTCGAAGCCGTCCGGGCCGGGGAACAGAGAGCGGCGTCCCTCGACCGGAGACACGATCATCGCCCGCGGAGGGGCCCGCCCGCCATCCGGGGGATCACTGGCATTTCGCGGGGGCACCACGTACCGGCCGCCCGTCGTCCTACGGGGTGGCCCGGGCGAACAGCCTCCGGTACACGCGCCGCAGACCGTGGAGATCACTGACGGGCTCGGCGAACGGGAGCCGCACGTCGAACGACGACGGCGCGTCCGGCGGGGGCGCGGAGCAGCGCAGCCACATGCCGTACCGGTCGAGCCCGAGCGGCCGGACCGGCCCGGGCGGGACCGACCGCGGCAGCAGGCGCGGCAGCTCGCCGCGGTGGGCGGAGTCCAGATGCGTCAGTACGCCCGCCTCGACGGCGACGAACGGGTCGGGCGCGGCGGCCGCGTACTCCTCGGGCTCCAGGGTGGCGCTCCCCCAGGCGTCCTCGACCTCGACCTGGGCGGCTTCGAGGGCGAGGATCGTCCATTCGCGCCGGCCGTCCCGCTCGGCGCCGAGGTCGAGCAGTTCGGGACGCGGATGCGCGTGCGAGAGGCGCAGCGCGGCGGCGCGCGTCTCGCCGTCCGGCACCTCGCTCAGCCAGCCGTGCAGCCAGGCCCGGCCCCGGACGCGGTCCGGCAGCGGCACCGGGGCGACGTCGCTGATCCGCAGCGTGGCGGGCACGTCGTCCTCGCCGGCCAGGGCCGCCGCGATCGGCGCGTCCGCCCGGACGAGCAGCAGCGGCCTGCCGTCCCGGTCGGTGGTGTGCGCCGGGACGGGGGCGTAGGGGACGCCGGGTGCGACGAGCACGCCGTCCGCGACGCCGTAGGCGAGGGTCCGCGCGCGCTCCGCCGCCGTGGGGCCCTGGATGGTCTGCCTGGACTGCGTGGTCTCCGCTCGCGGCACCGTGCCTCCTTGACGTATCAGGTTAGGCTTACCTAACTTAGGCTTACCTAACCACCAAGGAGCGTGATGAACAACCCCCGTCCCAAGGTGCGGCTCTCGCGGGCCCTCGGCATCCCCCTGACGCCGAAGAGCGTGAAGTACTTCGAGGCCCGCCCCTACCCGCCCGGCGTGCACGGCCGCGCCCGCAAGCAGGAGAGCGACTACAAGGTCCGGCTCCGCGAGAAGCAGCGGCTCCGCGCGCAGTACGACATCCGCGAGGCGCAGCTCCGCAACGCCTTCGACAAGGCCGCCCGGACCGGCGGCAAGACCGGCGAGGCCCTGCTCGTCGACCTCGAACGCCGGCTGGACGCGCTCGTCCTGCGCGCCGGGTTCGCCAGGACGATCTACCAGGCCCGCCAGTTCGTGGTGCACCGCCACGTGCTGGTGAACGGCCGCCGCGTCGACCGCCCGTCCTACCGGCTGCGGCCCGGCGACGTCATCACGGTCGCCGAGCGGAGCCGCGCGATGGTCCCGTTCCAGGTGGCGGCTGCGGGCGGGCACGCCGCGGAGGTCCCGCCCTACCTGGAGGTCCGGCACGACGCGCTCGCCGCCCGGCTCGCCCGGCTGCCCGAGCGCGCGGAGATCCCGATCATCTGCGACGAGCAGCTCGTCGTCGAGTACTACTCCCGCTAGCGCAGGTCGCCGAGTTCCTCGCGGGCGGTGGTGCGCAGGACGCGCAGCGCGTCCACGAGGACGCGGCGCTGCTCCTCGGTGAGGGGGCCCGCGAAGTGCGCGCGGAGCGTCTCGGCGTGCACGCGCAGGGCCTCGTCCAGCTTCGCCGTCCCGGCCGGGGTCAGCGCCACGTTCTGGCGGCGCCGGTCGTCCGGGGCCGGCTCGCGGCGGACGAGCCCGGCCTCCTCCATGCGGTCGATGATGCGGGTCATGCCGCCGCTGGTCAGGATCAGCTCGCCGGCCAGCCCGCCCATCGACACCGCGCACTCCCCGCCCGCACGCGACAGCCTCAGCAGCACCTCGAAGACCGCGTGCCGGATGCCGCACCGGCGCTCCAGCTCGCGGCCCGCGATCCGCTCCAGCACCGACGCCGCGCCCAGCAGCGCGCCGAACTCGTGCACCAGCGCGTCCGGGACGGTCGTGCCCTGCCCATCCTGCTCCGTCACGATCGACATGATGCCCCGCCTCCGTCCCCGTGGCCCCGTCATCGGCACGACGCCGTCAACGGCATAACGCGCGAACGCCCCGCACGGCTTCCGTGCGGGGCGTTCGCTTCGCCGCCGGCGAGGCCGGACCTCGCGGCCTCAGTTCTTCGGCTTGCCGGTCTTCTCCGCCGCGGGCGACTTCGACGCGCCGCCGCTCGGAACCGTCGGCAGCTGGTTCTGCTGGTTCTGGTTCTGGTCGTTGACGCCCGACGCGTACTGCTTGGTGACCTTCCACGTCCCGTCGATCTTGGCGAGGGCGAGGCGGAGCAGCGTCGCGGGGGCCGCGGTCGCGCCGTCCTTGGTCCGGACGTCGATGTCGACCATGACGACGGCCGTGGCGAACCTGCCGTCCACGGTGCCCACGAAGACCTGGTTCGTCTTGGACGTCAGCGACAGCTCGGGGTTGTTCTTGAACGTCTCGCCGAGGCTCGGGAGCGTGGTGCTCTTGAAGCTCTCCAGCAGGTCGCCGCCCATGAGCTTCTGGGCCTTGCCCATCTGCGTCTGGTAGTTCTGCGCGTTGTAGTTGAGGGCCACGTCGCCGTAGGCGGACGCGACCTTGCTCACCGCGTCCCGCTCGTCCTGCTTGGACGACAGGGAGCTCGCGCTCGTCCACTGCCAGATCGCCAGGCTCGCCAGCAGGGCGACCAGGACGACCACCACGACCGCCTGCACCACGGTGAGACCGAAGATCCCCGGCCGCGCCTCCGAGGACGCCGCGGCACTCGGACGGGCCGGAGCCTTCTTCGGCGCCTCGACCTCTTCCTCCGCCTCGTCCTCCGGCGGTTCGAGGCGGGTCGGGCGCGGCCTGGGCTTGGCGGCCGGCTTGGCGGGCGCCTTCGCCGCGGGCTTCGCCGCCGGACGGGCCGGGGCCTCCTCGTCCGGGGCCTCCTCGTCTTCGGCGTCGAGCGCCTCCAGGACCTCGTCGAGGTCCTCGTCGTCGATGACCTCGATGACCCGCACCCGGCGCTTGCGCTTGGCGGCGGGCCGGGCGGGCCGCCGCGCGGCCTCCGGCTCGGCGGCCTCGGTCTCCTCGGGCGCCTCCTCGGCCGGGACCGCCTCGACCTCGTCGGACTCGCCCTTGGTGGTCTTGGCTGTCACTTCGGATACTCCTCGGGGTTGGGGTCAGTCCTTGCCCCGACGCAGTCGGGTAAGGCGGGACACCACGGGCACCGAGCCCATCATGACCCTGATCAGCACCAGAAGGGCGATGATCGGGGGAACGTACACCAGCCAGATCGGCGGACCGCCGGAAGAGTCGCCGGTGTTCGCGGCCTTCCTGGCCTGCACGTTCCGCTGCAAGGCGGGATCGTGGGTGGGGATCGTCTCACCCGGGTTCTTCGCCTTGTAGGGCTTCTGCTTGGTCACCGCCGGGGTCCGGCCGCCGGGGCAGGCCGGGATCCGGTTCACCGCCGGCTGCGCGCGCGGGTACTTGTACTCCAGCGTGGCGAGCCTCTTCAGCGTGACCTGGAAGACGACGTTCAGGACGGGCTGGCCCTGGTCCCTTCCGATCACGTTGTCCAGGACGACCTTGAGCTGCGGCGCCACCGCGAGCGTCCTGCGCAGGTCGTCGAGATAGTTGGGGTCGTAGCTCCCAATGCCCAGGTTGCCGAGCATGTCCACGGTGCAGCCGAAGTCGGGGCCGGTCTTGTCGAGCAGGTCGTTGACGGTCGCGAGCAGGCCGGGGCCGCGGTCGCGCAGCTCGGCGATCTGCCCGCGGACCTGGCTGAGCGCGGCGGTGAGGGCGGCGAGGTTGTCGATCCCGGCGCCGAGCGAGCCGCGGTTCTGGTTCAGCACGTGGGTGATGCGGCCGAGGTCGTTGGTCAGCCCGTCCAGCAGCTCGGTGTTCTGCGCGAACGTCTGGGTGAGGTCGTCGCTGCCGTTGACGATCTGGCGGAGCGAGTCCTCGCGTCCGGCCCACCCGGCGGCGAGCTCCTGGGTGAGCACCTTGGCGTCGTCGGGGTCGATCGCCTTCAGGGTGTCGATGACGGCGCCGAACAGGTCGCCGTACTTCGGCGGGACCTTCGTCTGCGACACCGGGATGACGGTGCCGGGCTTCATCGGCGGGGCGCCGGACCTGCCGGGCCCCGGCGTCAGCTCGACCACCGGCTCGCCCACCGCGGACTTGCGGGCCGCGGCGGCGGTGACCCCCTGCGGGATCCTGACGCCGCGCTCCATGTCCAGCCGGACGACGACCTTGTCCTTCTCCAGCCGCACCGAGTCGATCTTGCCGACCCGCAGGCCGAGGTAGTCGACCTCGAAGTTCGGGTGCAGGCCCGGGGAGGACTCGAACTCCACGGTGATGTGGTACGGCCGGTCGATGAAGTCGAAGCGGACGACGTTGTTGAACGCCCACACGACCATCACCGCGGCGAGCACACCGAACGCCGCCAGGTTGATCGTCAGCCGTCTGTTCATCCGCGCGGCTCCAGGATCTTGTCGAGGTCCGGCAGGGCGCCCTGGAGCTGCTTGGGGATCTCCGGCGCCGCGGCCTTCTTCTTCTTGGGGCTCTGGCCGAGGCCCGGGAAGATCGGCGTCCCGTCCGGCCACACGATCCGCAGCAGCGGGTAGAGCAGCAACTGGCCGTCATAGGTGGCCCGGGGCAGCTTGTCGGTGAACTCGACCAGGCCGTCCACCAGCGCCGTGAGCCGCTTGCGGTTGCTGCCGAGCTGCTCCAGGACGGGGTCCAGGTCGCGCAGCAGCGCCCGGAACCGCTGGATGCGCCCCTCCAGCACCTTGTCGTTCAGCTCGCGCGCCGTCATGGTGAGCTTGTCGACCATCTGGATGATCTTGTACTTGTCCTTGTCGAGCAGCCGGGTGGTGCGTTCGAGCTGCTCGGGCGTCTCGCCCAGGGCGTCGCTGCCCCTGGCGAGTGACCGGCCCAGCTGGGCGAACCGGTCGACCGACTCGCCGAGCTCGGCGCGCTGCCTGGCGAACAACCCCAGCAGCGCGCCCGCCTTCGCGATCGTCTTGTTGAGCTTCTCCCCGTTGCCGTCCAGGGCGGTGGCGCCCGCGTTCACGACCGTCGCGACGTCGTCGCCGGCCAGGGCCTGGATCAGCGGCCCGGCCTGCCCGACGACCTGCTCGAACGCCGGCTGGACGCCGGTGTCGGTGATCGCCGTGCCGGTGGCCAGGAACGGGCCGCGGTCCATGCTCGCGCCGGGCGGCATCTGCAGGTCGACGTAGTTCTCGCCGAGCAGCGAGGTCACCTTGATCTCGGCCCGGGTGCCCCGCGGGATCCTGACGTCGTCCTCGATGGACAGCGTCGCCTTCGACCGGTAGCCGGCGAGCTCGACCTTCGTGACGGTGCCGATCGTGATGTCGGACATCTTCACGCTGTGCCCCGCGACGAGGCCCTGCGCGTCGTCGAACGTGGCGGTCAGCGTCAGGCCGCCCTTCGGCGCGCCCGCCGTCTTGTAGGAGCAGCCGGAGACGGCGAGGGCCGCGGCGGCGACGAGCACCAGCAGCAGCCTGCCGCCGGCGGCCGCGCGGCGCCGTCCCGTGATGGCGAGCCTGCCCATCAGTTGCCTCCGTTCTGCCAGGGACAGTTGGAGTTGGGTGCGGGCAGCGGGCATTCGACGTCGTCGGAGTTCATCAGGCCCTTGAGCCAGGTCCGCAGGAACGCGTCCGTGGCGAACCGGATCTGCAGCGACTTGTTCTTCGGGTTGTAGCCGCCGATGAGCGCGTCGCTGATGCCCGGCAGCACGCGGATGAGCTGCGCCAGCTCCCTGGCGTTGCCCTTGAGGATCAGGGCCGTCCGGGTGAGGACCGCCAGGTCGTAGGGCAGGTTCCCCTTGTACTTGCGCAGCAGCTTGTCGCCGTTGCGCGCCAGCTCCAGGATGCCGCTGATCAGCTGCTGCAGCTCGCCGCGCTCGGAGCTCAGCACCTGGCTCGCGGTGCCGAAGTCGCGGATCATCGTGCCGAGGATCTGCTCGCGCCCGCGCACCACCCCGGCCAGCCGACTGAGGTTCCGCGCGACCTCGATGAGCTCCTGGTCCTGCCCGGCGACGTTCTCGACGAGGCGGGCGCTCTGCTCCAGGGTCGCGTTGAACTCCTTGCCGTTGCCCTTCACCGTGTCGGCGGCCGTGCCGAGCGCGCTCTGCATCTTGGTCGGGTCGAGCGCGTTGGCCAGGTTGGTGAACGAGCTGAGCGCGTCGTCCACCTCGACCGGCACGTGGGTGCGCTCGATCGGGATGACGTCCGCGGTCTCCTTGGCCTCCCCCGGCCTCCACGCCGGGTGCAGGACGAGGTTGCGCTCGCCGATCAGGTTCAGCGGGACGATCGAGGCCTGCACGCCCTTCGGCAGCGGGACGTCCCGGCGCAGGTGGAACGTGACCTTCACCCGGTCGCCCTGGTTCTCGACCTTGTCGACGAGCCCCACGTCGGCGCCCATCACCTTGACCTTGGACTCCTCGTAGAAGGAGCGGGCCTTCGGGACGTAGACGACCATCGTGCGCTCGCCGCCCGCGGACGGGGCGAGCGAGCAGCCGCCGAGCGAGGCCGTCATGGCGAGGCCGAGCGCGACGGCCACGCCGCGCAGCCGACCGCGCCCGGGGGCGGGGGCGGAGCCGGGGCCTTCAGGGGGCGGTCCCCCCGTGGCGTCGCCGCTCATCAGTTGCCTCCCTGCGGTCGCCGCGTGGAGATCGGACCGGCCGGCTGCAGCGGGCCGAGCCCGGTGAGGAGGCCCTCGATGTACTGGCCGTTGCCCTTGAGGTTGGCGACCTGCTGGAACGTCGGGCCGAGCAGCGAGAAGTCCGTGTTCAGCGCGTCCATGTTGGGCGCGAGCCTGGTCGTCAGCAGGTGCAGGTTGTCCAGCAGGGTGTCGAGCTCCTTCTGGTTCCTGGAGATCACGTTGGACAGCGTCCGGACCGTCTGGCTGCCCTGCCCGATCGCCGCCGCCAGCTCGTTGCGGCGCCGCACCAGCGACTGGAGCAGCACCTGGCTGGCGTCGATGATCTGGCGCAGCTCCTCGTCCTTGCCCGCCAGCGTCCCGGTGATCGTCTTGCTGTTCTCGATCAGCCGCTGGATCTGCGGATAGGAGTCGTTCAGCGTCCGGGACAGCTCCTGGATGTTCACCAGGATGCGGCGCAGCTTCACCGCGCCCGGCGACTTGATCTTGGTGATCTCGGTGAGCAGCTTGTCGACGCTGCGCTGGTCGAGCTTGCCGACGATGTTCTGCGCGCCCTCCAGGGCCTCCGGCACGGTGAACGGGACGCTGGTGCGCGACAGCGGGATCCGCCGCCGCGACTCCGGCACGTCCGCCAGGTAGGGCTTGGAGACCGGGCCGGACAGCCGCAGGTACCGGCCGCCGAGCAGGGTCGTCGTCTGGATCTCGGCGCGGGTCTTCGGGCCGAGGTCGATGCCGGCGTTCACGTGCCAGGAGACGATGACCCTGCCGTGGGCGAAGTCGGGCTCCACGGCGGTGATCCGGCCGGACTTCACCCCGGCGACCCGCACGTCCTGGCCCTTCTTCAGCCCGGCGGTGTCGCTGAACTCCCCGCTCATCGTGTAGCCGCGGTCGAGCAGGTGCAGCTGGCCGAGGGCGAACGCGAACACGCAGGCCGCGCCGAGCGCGGTCAGGGTGACGATCGCGACGACCTTCTGGTTGACGTCGCGGAGCGACTTGAGCGCCATCAGCCGCCACCCCCCAGCAGCATCTTCCTGAGCTTGGTGAGATCGTCCTTGCTCGGCTGGCCCGCCCCCGGCGACTTCGGCAGCTCCATCGGGAACGGGCAGGGGCCCTGCACCACGTTCAGGCAGAGCGCGTTGGTGCGCAGGTAGTGGCCGCCGTTCGCGGACGCGAACAGCTGCCGGAGGGTCAGCGGGAGCTGCTGCACCATCTTCTCCAGCTGGTCGACGTTCAGCCGGAACGTCTCGCTGAACCTGCCGAGGTTGGCGATGATGCGGGCGAGCTGCGCGTCGTTGCCGCCGAGCACCTGGTTGAGGTTGGTGGTGACGCCCGAGATCTCCACGACCGCGCTCTCCAGCAGCTTGCGGTTGTTCGCGAACACCCGGGTCAGCGACTCCAGGTTGTCGGCGCTGGCCGCGATCTGCCGGTCCCGGGTGGCGATCGCGTCGCTCACCGTCTCGTAGTCGTCGATCATCCCCTTGATCGTCTTCTTCCGGGCCGCGAACGTCTGGAGCAGCATGTCCAGGTTCTCGGTCAGCAGCGAGATGTTCTGCTCGTTGCCGTCCAGCGCCTGGGAGAAGGCGAACAGGATCTTGTTGAGCTGGTTCGGGTCCAGGTTGCGGGTGAGCGGGCCGAGGCTGTTGACGATGTCGCCGAGGTCCACCACCGACCTGGTGCGCGGGACGCGGTCGCCGTCGCCCAGCCTCCCCTGGCTCGACCCGGGCTCCAGGTAGACGACCCGCTGCCCCATCACGTTGCGCCAGCGGATCGCGGCGGTGGAGTCCGACGGCAGCCGGACCTCCCTGTCGACCGCCATCTTCACCACGGCCTTGCCGCGCACCACCTTGATGCCCTCGACCTGTCCGACGGGCGTGCCCGCCACCTTCACGGCGTCGCCCTCCAGCAGGCCGGTGACGTCGTCGAACGTGGCGGACAGCCGGTAGCGGGACTTGAAGCTCGTGCCGAGGATCTGCTGGCCGATGTAGAACGTGAGCAGCCCGGTCAGCGCCACGAACACCAGGAACTTCAGGATCGTGGAGTACTCGGGCCCGCGCGCGGTCTTGCCGCGCAGCAGCGGGCTCACGGCCGCGTTCCCGTCGCCGTGCGGCCCGGCCCGCCCGCGCCCGGGAGCGGGACGTCGAACGCGGTCGCCTTGGGCTTGACCGAGCAGACGTCGATGAGGATCTGGCAGATGTCCAGCGGAAGGTCGTCGCGCGCCTGGGCGATCAGGGTGCCCTCCGGGCCGGGGATGCGGATGATCTGCGCCAGCAGGCCGAAGAACCCGGTCAGGCTGTCGAGCAGCACCGGGACGTTGCGGCGCTGCCCGTTGAACACGCGCACCACCTCGCCGCCCGAGTCGATGATCCTTCCGAGGTTGCGGCCGTGCTGCTGCAGGTTCGTGCCGACCGTCTGGCCGAGCCGCGTCGACTCGTCCAGCAGCTGGGTGACCTTGTCGGGGCGCTCGTTGACGACCTGGGCGAGCCGGTTGAAGTCCCCGGCGAACCGGGTGAGGGTGTCGCCGCGCGACGCGAAGGTCCCGGACAGGCCGTTGACGTCGTTCAGCAGCGACTGGATCGCGGCCCGGTCGCGGTAGGTCGCGTCGATGACGATCGCGCCGTTGTCGATCGTCCGGCGCAGCGCCGGCCCCTGCCCGGAGAGCCCGGCCCCGAACGTGTGCAGGATCGTCGCCACGTCGTCGGGGTTGATCGCCCGCGTGAGCCGGTAGGTGGGCCAGGCCGTGTCCGACAGCTCCTTCGGGTCGTTGGTCTTCGCGATCCGGCCGCCGTCGTCGATGTAGGGGCCGGAGAGCTCGTGCGCGCCGAGGTCGAGGGCGAGGTCCTTCGGGCCGAACACCGAGACCGGCTCGACCGTCGCGACGGCCGTGTCGGCCACCTTGACGCCCTTGTCGACCCGGATCCGGACGGTGACCCTGCCGTTGCCGTCGAGCTTGACCTCCTGGACGTCGCCGACCGCGATCCCGCGGACCTTCACCTCCGACTTGCCCGGGTCGAGGCCCTGCCCGGCGCGGCCGAACGTCGCGTCGTAGTAGGTGGAGCCCGCGTGGGACGGCGTGGACCCGACCGCGACGAACACCGCGGCCGCCGCGATGACGCCGACGCCGACCAGCCCGAACATCGTCCGGCGGCGGGTGGACAGTGACTCGTCGCTCATCCGGTCAGCCTCACCGTGCTGCCGTGGCCCCAGAAGATGTACGACAGGACCAGGTTCATGAGGATCATCAGGATGGTCGACTCCCGGATGGCGCGGCCGGCGGCGACGCCGACGCCGACCGGGCCGCCCGCCGCGTAGTAGCCGCGGTAGCAGTGGATGAACATGATGATGAAGGCGAACACCGCGACCTTGATGACGCTGTAGAACACGTCGATCGGCGGCAGGTAGAGGTGGAAGTAGTAGTCGTAGATGCCGGGCGAGAGGCCGAAGTACTGGATCGTGATGAACCTCGTGGCGAAGAACGCCATGAACAGCGAGACCAGGTACAGCGGCACCAGGGCGATGACGCCGGCGGCGACCCGGGTGCACACCAGGTAGGCCAGCGAGTTGATGCCCATGACCTCCAGCGCGTCGATCTCCTCGGAGATCCGCATCGCGCCGATCTCGGCGGTGAACCCGGTGCCGACCTGCGCGACCAGCGCGACGCCCGCGATGATCGGGGTGACCTCGCGGACGTTGGAGTAGCTCGCGACCAGTCCGGTGAACGCCTCGGCGCCGATGCGCTCCAGCCCGGGGTAGCCCTGCAGGCCGACCATGGCGCCGGTGGCGAGCGACATCGTCGCGATCACGAAGATCATGCCGCCGCCGATGACGAGCGCGCCGACGCCGACGGTGATGTCGCTGACCTGCTTGGCGAGGGTCTTGCCGTACTTGCGCCGGATGATGATGTCGAACAGCAGGTGGTACAGGACGCGGCCGAGGAACACCGGCAGGTCGGCCGACGCGGCCAGGCCCGCGGTGCGGCCCCGGACGGCGCGGCCCAGCTTGCGGACGGGGGATATGGCGACCATCAGAACCTCGGGGGGAAGAGGACCTGGTAGATCATGGTGAGGATGTAGTTCGTCGCGAACACCACGATCGAGGTGACGACCACGGCCCGGTTCACCGCGCGGCCGACGCCGACGGGGCCGTAGTCGCAGTTCATGCCCATGTAGCAGGCGACGGCGGCGGCGATGAATCCGAACACCCACGCCTTGAACAGCGTGATCATCAGGTCCGAGAACTGCAGCAGGGTGGTGGCGCCGTCGAAGAACGCGCCGGGGCTGACGCCCTGCTGGATGACGTTGAAGTAGTACCCGCCGATGACGCCCGCGAGGATCACCACCGAGCAGAGCAGTCCGGACACCGTGCTCGCCGCCCACAGCCTGGGGGTGACCAGGCGGTGGATCGGGTTGATGCCCATGACTTCCATCGCCGCGAGTTCGTCGCGGATGTTGCGGGCCCCCATGTCGGAGGTGATGGCCGACCCGCCCACGCCGGAGACCAGCAGCGCCGCGGCCAGCGGCGCCACCTGCTGGATCATCGCCGCGGTGAGCAGCGCCCCGGTGCCCGACTGCGCGCCGAGCTGGCGGGCGATGTCGCCCACCTGGAGCGAGATGGTCGCGCCGAGCGGCACGGCGATGAGCATGACCGGCACGCTCGTGACGCGTGCGAGGAACCAGCACTGCTCGACGAACTCGCCCCACCACTGGCGCAGGTCCCAGGTGCGGCGCAGCCCTTCGAGAAGGGTCACGCACAGCAGTCCTGTCTCGTCGAGTGCTCTCCCGACGCGTCTGCGTGCCAGGTCCGGGGCCTTGTTCAGGCTCAGGGCCATCAGCCGGTGCCCTCCCCCGGGGCGGGGTTGAGAAGGGTCACTCCAGCCTCCTTCGTGCTCGGACGTCGGCGCCCATCCGAAACACCGGATCCTGCCGGTACCGCGGAGGCGCCCTCGTCATTGCTCGTTCGCGCGCCACAGCGGTCTCGGCCGAGACCGGTACCACAGGCGACTCCGCGCACCCTCCAGAGCACACGGGCTCCGCCTGTGATTTGAGGCACTCTATTGGAAGAAGGTCTAAGAAGCGAGTACTTACATCTGGTTTTGTCCGAAGCTACGATCAGCCGGTGCAGACCGAGGCGCGACGAGGCGTAGAAGACGAGATGGACGACGGCGTGGACCCGCTGGTCATGGGCGTGCGCGACCGCTGGGAGGGCCAGGGCCTGCTCGGCGATCCGTGGCCGTTCCTGGCGATCTGTTCGGTCGGGCGGCTCAACCAGCTGCTCAAGAAGGCCCTGGACGTGGAGCTGAAGCGGCTGGATCTCAGCCAGACCGGCTGGTTCCTGCTGACCACGCTCGCCCTCACCGTCCACGGGCGGGCCCGGCTGAGCACGCTCGGCCGGATCCTGATGATGCACCCCACGACGGTGAAGCTCACCGTGGACCAGCTGGAGGCGGCCGGGCTCGTCGGCCGGACCCCGCATCCCCGCGACCGGCGCGCCACGCTCGTCGAGATCACCGCGACGGGGCGCCAGCGGGCCAACGAGGTGAGCCTGGCGCTGGAAGCGCCCGGCGGCGCGCTCGCGGCGTTCGACGGCATGCACCGCGAGCTGTTCGAGGCGCTGCAGCCCGCGCGCCTGGCCGCGGGCGACGTGGAACTGCTGAACCCCGGCGGGGGACGCGGCCGTGGACGACGGGCCGGGTGAACCGGGTATCGTCCGGCCTGCGTACTTGCTCTTCGAGAGCACCACACCCGGGCGATAAGGCAGTCTTCTCCTATGCCACAGAGTCACGGCACACGCAGACGTCCCGCCGAGGAAGCCGGAGGCGCTCCGGGGGGCGCCGGGGGTCGTCGCGGCTCCAGGAGGGCCGGCACGAGGCGCGCCACGCGCGTGCCGGAGCCCCGCGAGTCGTCCGACGGCCACGGCCCGGGGGGACCCTACGGTCCGGAGCCGCCGGAGCCTGACGACTCCCCCGCCGCGTACGAGGAGCCGAAGGCGCGCGGTGGCGGGCGGCGCGTGCGGCGGGTCCTCACGAGCAACGTCACCATCACGATCGCGGCGATCGGCGTGGTCGGCGGCGCGCTGACGGTGGTCGACCTCGGCAGCTTCGTCGACGACGCCAGCAAGCCGCCCAAGGCCGCGAGCGCGGGGCTGTCCACCAACGACATGCTCGCGAAGCTGACCTCGGCCTCCGACATGGACAAGGTCGCGGCCGACGCGGTCGCCGTCGCCAAGGAGCGCGCCTACAAGGAGCACCAGCGGGAGCTCAAGCGCCTCAAGGAGAAGGCCAAGCGGGACGCGGCGGCGCGGGCGAAGCTCAAGGCCCAGCAGGAGCGCGAGCGGCTCGCCAAGTCGAACCCGAGCGCCGGCCAGAACAAGGCGTACGGCAAGAAGATGAACGAGCTCAAGGGATGGGGCCGCTGCTGGCCGTCCCTGCTGACGCTGTGGAACCACGAGAGCGGCTGGAACGAGCGGGCCGAGAACCCGTCCAGCGGCGCCTACGGCATCCCGCAGGCGCTGCCCGGCTCCAAGCTGGCCAGCTCGGGCCCCGACTGGCGCACCAGCTCCCCCACCCAGATCGCGTGGGGCCTCGGCTACATCAAGGCGCGCTACAAGGACCCGTGCGGCGCCTGGTCCTGGTGGCAGGCGCACAACTGGTACTGAGCCCGGCGGGGCGGCCCGGCCTGGCACCATGGGGGGATGCGGACGAGCAGGGCACGCCGCGCCGGCGACGAGCGGGCGAACGGCACGGGTGAGGGCGCCGGCGGCGAGGGCGGCGGAGGCCGCCAGTGGGCACGCGCCGACGCGACCCGCCAGGCGCTGCTGACCGCGGCGCTGCGGGTCTTCGCCGACCGGGGCTACGCCGACGCGGGCATCGCCGAGATCGTGGAGCGGTCCGGTATCAGCGTCGGCAGCCTCTACCACCACTACGGCGGCAAGGCCGGGCTGTACGTGGCGCTGTGGGAGGACCTCACCGCCGAGCAGGAGGCGAGCGCCGCGCAGGCGGTGTCGGCCGCCCGCAAGGACGGCGAGTCCGACCCGATCGCGCTGTTCATCGCGGGTGCCCGCGCCTACCTGCGGGTGTGCTGGGAGCGGCGCGAGGCGGCCCGGCTGTTCCTCGCCGGGGAGGGCCCGTCCGGGTCGTCGCTGATGCGCCGCAGCCGCGCCCAGCACTGGATCGCGCAGAACACCAAGCTGCTGCGCGGCCCGTCCGGCGAGGCGCCCGCCGGGCGGCCCGAGCAGGTGCTGAGCCTCGTGCTCACCACGGTGATCGGCGAGGCCGGGCGGGAGATCGCCACCGCCGAGAACGAGGCGGAGGCCGCCGAGATCATCGATGAGGTGTGCCGCATCCTGATCCGGCTGGCCCGCTGACCCCTTGGGCGCGGGGCCCTCCGCCGGCGCCATGGCGGACTCCGGAAGCCGTGTCCCGGCGGACGCGGCGGTCAGGGGCGGGCGGTGTGGACCCGGCGGACGGAGAGCCGGATCGGGGGGACCGGCTGGAGCGGGCGCGGATGCCGGGCGCGGGCGGGCTGCGGCGGGAGCGTGCGGAGCCGGGCCGCGGTGGGGCGCTTGTCCGCGACTCGCGAGCCGGCGGCGCGCAGGCGGCGGCGCGCGGCGAGCGGGACGCGGCCGCCGGAGCGCCGGATCAGCCGCATCCGGAGCAGCAGGAGCACCACCCCGGCCCCCAGGGCGGCAAGGAACCCCGCCTGGAGCGCGGTCAGCTCCTCGACGGTGAACGGCTCGGGGGGAAGCTCGCGCAGATTCGACACCGGGACGAGGGGCCCGGAGTCCGGCGCGATCTGCGGGGACTCCGCGGGCACGATCGGCGGCAGCGCCACCTGCGGCCCGGTCATGCCGGCCAGCGGGTCGAAGTCGGGCGGGGTCAGCGGCGGGACGCCGGGCGTCGTCGGGCCGAGCCCCGGCGGCAGCGCCCCGGACGCGGATGTGATGATCAGCTTGTAGCTGCGGAACACGCTCCTGGCATTGGCCGCCGAGACCGCCGCACGCAGGGTGATCACGCCGGGCTCCGCACCGGACGGGGCCCGCACGGTCGCGATCGCGGAGGCGCCACCGGATCCGGCACTGCCGAGGGATTGCGTTCGGGGACCGACCGTGGCGCCCGAGGCCGACATCCGCAGGACGATCCCGTTCGCGGTGGCGTTCGCCGACACCACCCGCACGGTCGCGGTGACCGAGCCGCCGGGCCGCATCGTCGCCGCCGACACCGTCAGCCCCAGGGACAGTACCGGCGTCCTGGGCTTGCCCGGGCCGGTCGGCGGACTCGTCGGCGGATGAGTCGGCGGCTTCGTGGGGGGATCGGTCGGCGGATTCGTCGGCGGGTCGGTGGGCGGATCGGTGGGCGGGTCCGTCGGTGGATCGGTGGGCGGATCGGTCGGCGGGTCCGTCGGCGGATCGGTGGGCGGATCGGTCGGCGGGTCCGTCGGCGGATCGGTCGGTGGATCGGTGGGTGGATCCGTCGGCGGATCCGTCGGCGTTTCGGTGACGGTGGTGGTCGGCGTTGGGGCCGGCTCGTCCGCGAGTACCGGATGGACGCCCACCATGCCGATGAGCGTCACCGCTCCGAATCCGGCCAGGAGCGAAGCCGATCGTGAACGCACCCCGAACGCACCTCCACCGCATTGCGACTACTCGACCGAATTGCGCTGGATTGGATGGAAGCATGCAGCGATTCGGGGAATCAACCCCGCAGGTCAAGGTTCGCTTCAGGTGCTCATATCGCGCCGATCGGATATTGGGCGATTATCAATCGGTGCTCGTTCCCGCGCGACGGCGCCATTCCATGCGACACCCGTGCCGGGCGGCGGGGCGGCGCGTTCGCGCAACCGCGTCGCACGCAGCACGGCCTCGATCGCGAAGCGCGCCTCGCGGTCGGTCAGCCGGTCGCCCAGGACCCCTTCGACCTGCCGCATCCGGTAGCGGACGGTCTGTGGGTGGATGCCGAGCTCCCTGGCGATGTCGTTGGCGGTGCCGCGGGTCACCAGCCAGGCGTACAGGGTCTCCAGCAGGCGGTCGCGCTGCCGTTGGCTGAAGCCGCCCATCTCACCGAGGTGGCGGTGCGCGAGCTGGTCGATGAGGGCCTGGTCGGAGAGCAGCCAGAGGGTGATGAGGTGCTCCTCGCAGTCGGTCACCGGGGCGTCCTCGATCACACCGGTCTCCACCAGGCCGAGGGCGCACCGCGCCCAGCGCAGCGAGTCGGCGACGCCCGCGATCGGCACGGTGAGGCCCATGACGAGCTGCCCGTCGGGCAGGACGCGGAGCAGGGATCGCCGGCGCTCCGGGGTCGGCCTTCCGGGAACGACCAGGAACGGCTGGGTGGCGCTGAGGTCGGCGAGCACGTCCTCGTCCAGGACGGTCCGGACGTACCGGGCGCCGGGAGGGGCCACGACGGCGGTCGCCTCGTCCGGCAGCGGCCATCCCGCCCGTTCGGCGGCCTCGGCCAGGACGCGGGACGACACGTCGCGGCGGAGCAGGAGCTCCAGCAGGCGGCGGCGGTGCGCCTCGGCCTCGCCGTCCGGGCGGGCGTCCAGGTAACCCTCCAGCGCGAGCGCGGCCAGTTCGTCGATGTAGGCGAAAAGTGCGTCGGCGAGCTGGGCCATCACCTCGGGCGACAGCCGCCGGCGCGGCCCGACCTTCATGATGCGCCGCCACGCGACCTGGACGCCGATGCGCAGCGCGGCCTGGAGGGTGTCGAGCGTCCGGCCCTCCTGGGCCTCGAAGCGGCCGAGCCTGCGGTAGGTCTCCCGATGGCGCGCGCTCGGTTCCAGCGGGTTGGCGATCCGGTCGACGAAGTCCGTCAGGGCACGGTCGACCCCGATGCGCAGTGCCTCGACGTAGGGGCCCTTGAGGGGCCGCCCGTACTCGGGGATCGACCGGCGCACCTCGTCGATGATCTCCCCAGCCAGGCTGGGCAGTTCCGGCCGCATCAGCAGGGCGAGCCGGCGCGGCAGCCGGCTCGGGCGACTCGCCGCCTCCCGCGTCAACGTCTGCTGTGCCATGGGGTCGGCACACCTCCAGACACCGCCATCGCGAACGAGGGGAATTCCGGGCGGGGCACCCGTTCGTACGGATGATCGGCCATATGGCGTCAAGACCGAGGGCACGCCGAGCGGGGACCCTGCGCACCCTCCGCATTCCATGAGCTGAAACACGTTGAACTTAGATCATACGAAATCCGGGAAGGTAAAGGGAAGGCAAATTCGGCAGGCTGTGGCCCTGTCGTCACTTTCAGCGCCCAATAGGGGCGGGTTCATTTCAGCACGGGGCCGTGCTCCCGCAACCGGTACGCGCGCAGCACCGCGTCCAGCACGAAACGCGCCGCCGGGTCGGCGAGCTGCCGGTCGAATTCCGTGCTGATCTGCCGCATCCGGTACCGGACGGTCTGCGGGTGCAGGCGGAGCCGCTGCGCCGCCTCCACCGCGTTCCCTTGCGCGTCCAGCCACGCGCACAGGGTTTCGGTCACGCGCTTACGCCGGGTCCGCGGCATTTCCGCCAGCGCGCCCAGTTCCCGGCGGGCGAGCTGCTCGAGCAGCGGTCCGTCCGAGAGCAGCCACAGCTCCAGCAGGTGCCGCTCGCACAGCGTGGGGCCGCCGTCCTCCAGACAGCCCGCCTCCACGAGCGCCAGCGCCCGGCGCGCCCAGCGCAGCGAGTCGGCCGCCTCCCCCAGCGGGACGGTCAGCCCCACCGCGTAGCGGCGCTCGGGCAGGGCGCGGCTCAGCATCGCCGCGCGCTCCGCGCCGTATCCGCCGGGGATGAGCAGGTGGGGCTCGGTGTCCGCGAGGTTGACGAGCACGTCGCGGTCCATCGCCTCCCGGACGCACCGCGCGCGCGTCGGCATCGCGACCATCGTCACCGTGCGCGGCACCGCCCAGCCGGCGACCTCGGCGGCCTCGCCGAGCGCGCCCCTCGCCGCGCCAGGCCCGAGGACCATGCGCAGCAGCCGCCGGTGGTCGCCGGGCAGCTCGTCGGCCGACGACCGGACCTCCAGGTATCCCTCGACCGACAGGGAGGCCAGCTCGTCGATGTAGGCGAACAGCGCCTCGGCCAGCCGCGTCGTCACCTCCGCGGGCAGCCGCCGCGTCCGCGCCACAGCCGCCACCCGCCGCCACGCGACCTGCACCCCGACCCGGTAGGCCGCCTGCAGGGCGTCCAGCGTGCGCCCCTGGTAGGCCTCGCCGCGACCGAGTTCCCGGCACAACTCGTCGCGCCGCTCGTAGCCGTCGACACCGCCGGAGACCTGGTCGACGAAGGCCGCCATGGCCTGCTCGACGGTGATCCGGTACGCGGCCGGTTCGGGCCTCCCCTCCTGCCGCGCGTACTCGGGCACCGACCGCTGGACCTCCTCGAGGATCTCCTCGGCCAGCGAGGGCAGCTCGGCACTCAGAATGGCGATGACCTGTGGCGGGAGAGCTCCGGGACGCCTCCCTCCCCCAACGAGGGCCCTCGTCATTCATTCCTCCCCTCGCACCGTTCTCAAGAAAGCCTCGACAGAATGTAACTCACACCACGGCCACCGCACATCATTACGGAAGAGATCCCGCGCCTGAATGGCCGCGATACTCACCGGCGAACAAAAATGGCCGGATTGAATGATCAATCGGAGACAATCCGGAGAAGCACCGCGCCCCGGCGTCGCCGCATCGAAACCCCGAAAACGAATACATCTCGCTCGGATCGGAGTGCTTCAAGGACGGGACGGCAGCACGGCGGTACCGGGCCCGCGGGGTCGCCGCGGGCACGGTACCGGTCGAACGGCCTCGGCCTCAGAGCTGGCTGTAGTTCTTCGACACGAGGTACTCGTTCTGGATCATCGTGTTCTTGCCGGCCGCCGAGGGGAACCCACCCACCTGGTTGACCAGCCAGTCAGCGACGCCGCCGCCGAACAGGCAGCCCTTGGCGCCGGGCACCGCGAACGAGTTGCCGACGTGCTTGGCCTGCAGCACCGGCGGCGTCGAGTCCGGCCGCGCGATCGAGAGACCCTCGCCGGTGATGGGCGTGTTGGGGGCCGGAGGGCTGGTGGTCCCGGTGGTGAGGTTCACCCTGATCGGGTTGCTGTTGGTGCCGACCGTGCAGTTGCTTCCGAGGAACGGGTTGATGAGCCGGACCTTCAGCCCGATGTTGATCTCGAAGCTGCTGCTGACCGGCATCTCGAAGACGCCGGCGTACTCGACCTTCGCGTACACGGCCGACAGGAGCGGGTCACCGAACAGGCCGGGCTGGACGAGCATCTTCGGGGCGTTGATCGCGCCGAAGACCGTCTTGGTCTCGAAGGTGCTGGGGTTGAAGGTGTTCGCCCAGGTGATCCTGATCGGCTCCTCGATCTTCTGGTCGAAGCTGCCGACCTTGAACGTGCCGCTGGTGACCACACCCACCCAGCACTGCGAGTAGTCCGGCGACGCACCGTCCGGGAGGGGCGGGCAGTCGGAGAAGCTGAAGCTCGACGGAATCGGGTCCGGGTTGGCCGCCGAAGCGGGGGAGGCCAGGCCGAGGCTGAGCAGCGCAGCACCGAGCACGGCGGGAAGCGCCAGCCGGGAACTGCTTCTCCGGAAACGAATGGACTTCACCAGTTCGTCCTTTCTTCTTGCTGGGAGAAACGGACACAGAGCGCCGGACAGCCACAGTGTGATCCCAGCCGACGCGGAACCGTGAAGCGGATCCCCAACGAGACAGATCCTCGATTCCCAATCGGAGAATAATACTGAAACAATGCCGTTTCAATACACCACAACGCACGAGCATGGAGATTTTCTCGCCTTGTAAGCGAATATCAATGACGGCGGCCCGGGAGTAGCCGGTATTGTCATCGACCGCATATCACTGGGAGCGCCGGCCCCTCCGCCCGGACCCCTTCGCCCGCCTGCTTCATATGGCGGGGAGCGAGAGGAGCCACCGTACTCGCCGCAGGCCGGCGACGGCCTGCAGCGAGCCGGCCTGGCCCTGCCGTCGCCCGGGGTGGTGCGGGCAACGATGCGACCAGTCCTGGAGGGCCCCGGGGGCTTCCGGCACGACATCAGATCGCGCCGGAACGAGAGGCCCATGGCGAGGGGAAGGTTCGGTCAGGGCGAGGTGATCCGCTGAGTCGGATGGAAGACGAAATCGCCCTTGTATGAATTGAAGACGCTGAGGAAGTCCGTGAACCCCGGGATCTCGCACGTCGACTTCCCCGACGGCTTCAACGTGTGCGAGTTCATGGAGAAGGTCCCGTTGTCATAGGAGCCTTCGAGAAGCCCGGGAACCTCACGCTGCCCCGGGAGGAAGATTCCCCCCAGGTTGTGGGATATCCGCAGCGTGCACCGCCCCCCTCCGCCGACGTCCACGGTCGCGTCGAGCACGACGCCGTTGATCCTCATCGCCGGTCGCCCGGTCGCCGCATCGATGGTCATGTTCAGCCACAACGAGCCGTCCTGCGTGACCTCGCCCCTCACCGGGTGGACGGTGCCGTCCGACGCCTCCACCTCGCAGCCGTGGAGGGACATGTCGCCCTTGCCCAGCCTGAAGCGCGACTGCCACCGTCCCCGTTCGAGATCGAGCCGCATGGTCGCCGACTCGCACCTGAACTCCGCGTTGTCCCCGGCGTATCCCAGGGTGAACGGCTTCGCGACCGCGGTGACGACCCCGCCCGGCGCCACGGTGAAGGTCTGAGGAAACGCCCCGGCGCCGTCCACGCAACGGTTGCCAGTGGTGACCTCGCACCAGAGTCCCGATTCGAGATTCGCATAGTTTCCCGCTCCGGAGACACTCGCGGTAAGGATCGGGCTGAGATCTTCGGTCACTCCGCAGCCGGAGAAGGAAGGGATCGTGACGTTCTGGGCGATAAGCGGCTGCCCGCTCTCGTACTGAGTCGTCCCTGTTCTCAGCGTCCCCATGAATCCAGTCGCGGAAAGCGAGGTGGGGCTGGTCATGCATTTGGTACCGAGATCGAGGGGAACTCCGTTGACCTCGGCCTTACCCGCTTTGATGCGCACGTATGCGCTGGCTTTGAGCTGTTGTCTGTCGACAGTCGGACCCGAGATATCAAGTTCAGTCGAAAGCTGCTGGAGAATCCGCATGTTGCCGGTGATCGGACCGGTCCCGCCGCCCCGCGGGGAGCCGACCTGAACAGCTTCTGCCACCGCGCGTGTCGGCATGAAGCCGAAACCCAGCATCGTGGCGGGCGTCGGATAGGTTCGGTTGATGAAGTATCCGCGAAAATCCGTCCAGTTCGGTCCGAAGAATATGTTCCCCATATAGCTTTCGGTCAGTGCCCGAACATTGTTCTCGAAAGCAACGGGAGCGGCGTTTCCAACTTTTTTGATGTTGAAGAACCCCGTCGCCTTGACGCAGTACATCAGTCCATCACCGGTGTCGGCGTTCAGGCCGTCCGGATTTGCCGGGGATTCGAAGATCTTCGCTAGTTCGGGATCGTCGCTGATGGCGTACCGCGGATCCTGCCCCCGCGCAGGGATCAGCTTGCACAATCCCTCCGGGAAGGCGGTGGGCTGACGGGGGGCCGCGCTCGACGCGCCGGGGATCACCGGCTCGTTCGCGCGCCGCACCCGCAGGCTTCCGAGCACCGGAGCCTTCTCCGCCGCGCAATGCAGCGCCAGTTCGGCCGCCTCCTTCCCCGTCGCCGCGTCACCCGGCACCAGCGACAAGTCGACCGCCCCGGCGGACCATGAGAGCTCGCCCGGCGCTTCGGGGACCACCGGCGGCGCCACCCCGCTGCCGGTCAGGTGCACGGCCCCCTCACCCCGTGACGGCGTGGCCGCCAGAGCGAAGGCCGGCCACCCGGCCTTCCGGTCGCCCCCTGGCCCGTGGAGCGCGACCTGGATCTCCGCGACGCCTCCGAGCGCGGGGGAAGGCGTTGACGAGGGGGAGGCGCTCGTCGCCGGTGGTGTCGACGCCCAGGCGGGGGAAGCCGCCGAGACCTCTTTCACCAACTCGGGCGGGAGACCGACGTCGATCTTGATCGTGCCCAGCTGGACCGGCTGGCCGACGGCCCCGGCCGACGGGACGGTCGTTTCGATCCGCAGTGCCACATCGTGCGTTCCGGACTTGCCGGAGCAGACGAGCCCCGTGTCGAAGCCGATGTCCGCGATCGCCGGTGGGACCGCCACCAATGCGCCGCCGCTCACGGCAAGGCCCGCGACCGCGGCGAGCCGCGCGGCGCCTCGGAACATCCGATGCATTTCACATCCTTGATCGACGGGGAACCGCACCCGGGCGGCGAGCGCCCGGGTGCGGCTTCGGTCAGAGGCGTGCTCTCACGTCACGTGCGGACGACGGTCGGGCCCTCCTTGGCGGTGGAGTTGACGCCCCTCAGCTTGATCACGCCGGCGAGCGTGGCCGTGTCACCGTTCTTGACGATGTTGGTGGGGCACGTCGCGGAGACGCTGGTCGCGACGAGGTTGTTGGTGGACCCGAACGGCAGCGAGAGGGTGCTGGCGGCTCCGGCGCTCGTCGGGTTGGTGTGCGTACCGTTGATGAATCCGTTGGTGCTGGTCGAGCCCTGGAACGTCGCGGAGCACGGGATGCTGGGGATGTTCACCACGATCCTGACGCCGCTCAGCCGGCCGGGGGTGACTCCCGAAGCGGTCACGCCCGTGGTGGAGAGGGACCACGGCAGGTTCTGAGGCGTCACCGTGGCGATCTGGCTGGAGACCGTGCAGTTGCTGAACGTCAGACCGGTCACCGAGCCGATGGGGTCCAGGACGCCGGTGCCGACCTTCACCGATCCGGTGGCCGTCAGGGCCTTCGCAGCGCCCGTGTCGACGCAGGTCAGGACCCCGCCGCTGCTACTGGCGGCCGCGACGGAACCGCTGTTCTCTCCGGTGACGGCCTGGGTGGAGGGCGTGGGCACGCCGGGCATGGTGACGTTGATACCGGCCGCCCAGGCGGGGGTCGTGGTGAGCGCGGCGGCGGTGGCCGAGACCGCGGTGACGGTCAGGGCCATTCTCGTGATCTTTCGCATGTCAGTCCTTTTTCCCTTCACGGGGGTGGTTTCTTCTTCTCGTAGGGACACTGACCGCGTTCTACAGGTCGAACTCCTCCAGGTTGACGAGAGCAGAACCCCGAAAGCCGAACTCCGTCGACTTCACCACAAGACCACCCAGTCCTGCCGTACTAATATCGAAATATACCCGCCAGTAGTGAACTTCTCAAGAGACTGGTCGACTTCCCCTTAAAGCACCCCGGCGACCCTTGCGAGATTTGTCATCGGATTAGTCTTCGATCAAGCCGGATTTATCACCGGATTCGGGTCTGGTGACGATTCAGGACTCGCGGCCGATCGCGGCGTCCCCTCGCTCGCACTCATTCGGCCGGCGGCGTGCTCTCACGTGATGGTCGGGCCCTCGTTCGCGGTGGAGTTGACACCCCTCAGTTCGATCACGACGCCGAGCACGACCAGGTCACCCCACCTGACGATGCTGGAGGGGCACGTCGCGGAGACGGCGGTCGCACTGAGGTTGTTGGAGGACCCCAACGGCAGCGAGAGGGTGCTGGCGGCTCCCGCGCTCGTCGGGTTGGTGTGCTTACCGTTGATGTATCCGTTGGAACTGGTCGAGCCCTGGAACGTCGCGGAGCACGGGATGGCGGGGATGTTCACCGTGAACTTGACGTTGCCCAGCTGAGCGGCTGTGACTCCGGAAAAGGTCGGGCCCGGGAGGGAGAGGGACCACGGCTGAGGCGTCACCGTGGCGGCCAGGCCGGAGATCGTGCAGTTGCTGAAGAACTGACCGGTCACCCAGCCGGTGGGCGGGGGGTCCGGGACGACGGTGCCGACCCTCACCGTTCCGGTGGTCGTCAAGGCCTTCGAAGGGCCCGTGTCGACGCAGGTCATGACCCCGCCGCTACTGGTGGCAAGCGCGATGGAACCGCTGCTCTTTCCAGTGACGGGCTGGGTGGAGGGCGAGAGCACGCCGGGCATGAAGACCCTGTGACCGTCCGCCCAGGCGGGGCCGCGGTGAGAGCGGCGGCGGTGACCGTGACCGCAATGGCGGTCAGCACCATTCTGGCGATCTTTCCGAGTAACACCGTTGACTCCATTCAAATCACCCAGTCCTACCATTCTTTAATCGGCGAACACCTGTCAGTAGCATGCTGCTCCTGTCACGCGCCGAGGGTGTCGATGGCGGTGATCTTCCATTTGCCGTCGGTGTACAGGGCGTCGACGGCGAAGACGGCGGCTGAGTAGCTCGTCTTGTTCGTGTCGGTCCGGGTGTTGCGCTGGTCGGCGAAGACGAGGAGGCGGGCGCGGTCGCCGGCCAGGGATTTCACCGCCGAGTCGGTGACCGCCGTGGTGAGTACCTGCTTCTGCTGCGGAGCCTGCTTGCGCACCAGGGCGAAAAGCTGGTTGTACTGCTGGACGGCCTTTCCGGTGAGCAGTTCCTGCGCCGCCTTCTCCGTCTTGGCCACGTCGGCGTAGTTGTAGGAGAACACCGTGTTGACGGCCGTGGTCACCTGACCCTTGACCTCGGCGGTACGGCCATTGTCGCTGAGGGCGTCGTTCTGCGCGGATGCCGCACCCGTCAGGTCGCGCTCCTGGGCGTTCGACCAGGCGGCCGCTCCGCCGAGCGCTATGGTCAGCGCCCCGAGGAGAATGACCAGCCGGGTGCGCGCGGTGCCGGGGACGAACCGTCCGGCCGAAGTGATCGCTGCCATGTCGTTCTCTCCTCCCCGATCAGGGCGTTCCGGTGGGGGCCTGGCCGAGCGCCGACAGTTTCCAGCCGTCCGAGGTCCGGGTGAGCTGGCCGGCGAACCGGCGGGTGTTGTCGACCGGCCTGCCGTCGGCACCGGTGATGGTGATGCGGACGGCGGCGATGACGGCCGCCTTGCCCGCGCGGGAGTCGAGTTCGGTCAGCCCGGATTCGAGGATCTTCGCCGTGCTGGTCGTCTTCGCCTCCTGGACCTCGGTCCTCAGCCGGGCCTGACCCTGGACGATCTGGTCGTAGAGCTGTGCGGTCGCCGAGTCCTGCCACACCTTGAGGCCCGCGTCGATCCGGCGGTAGTCGAGGGTGTTGAGGTTGACGATCTCCTGCCCCGCGACCGCGAGCACCTGGTCGCGTTCGGCGGCGTAGCCGATCGCGTCGTCGCCGGACGCGGCGTGGTACGACCAGCCGAACCACGCCGCGGCGCCGGCGGCGACCAGCGTCACGAGCGACGCGACCCGGATCAGCGGGTCCTTGGAGAGGCGGCGCCTGGACCGGTCGGCCGCGTCCTTCGCCGGCGGCCCCGCGGCCGACGACTCACCGGTCTCCTTCCCGGTCCCCTTCTCGGACGGCGACGGCTCCGGGTCCTCGGCGGCCCCCTCTCCCGCGGGCTCTGGAGTCTCGGCCGCGTCGTCCGCGGACGATTCCGGCTCGGACGCCGCGTCGGCCGGGGCCTCGGGCTCGTCGGCCGCCGGGTCGGCGGTCTTCGTCCTGGTCTTGGTCACCTGAATTTCCACCCTTCGTTCAGGCGGCCCGGAGGTCGCTGATGCGCCAGCCGTGGTCGTCGCGGGCCGTGACGATGAGCTGGGCCGCGACCGGCGAACCGGTCGGCTTCCCGGCCCGGGTGGCCTGCTGGTCGAGCAGGACCAGCAGGACCGCCGTCCCGTCACGGGAGAGTCTGATCAGCCCGGCCCTCGCGACCTTCGTGGTGAGGGCGAGCTTCATGACCGGTGCGTTCTGCTTCACCAGGCCGAACAGCTTGCGGTAGTCGCGGACCGCGCGGCCGGTGAGGACGTCGTTCGCGGCCCGTTCGGTGGCGGCCGGGTCGGTGTAGGTGAAGGTGAAGATCCGCGCGACCTTCGCCGAGACGTCGGCGACGACCGCACCGGTCCGGGCCTTGTCGAGGAGTGCGCGGTTGGCGGCCGGTGACCGCTCGCTTCGCCTGCCGGCCCAGCCGTCGACGGCGAGGGCGGACAGGCACAGCGCCAGCGCGAGGGCCAACGGCCACCCCAGCCCGGCAGCCCGCCTGAGTCCGGAGACGAGCGTGCGCCGGGCGGTCCCGCTCTTCTTCCGCGGGGCGGGGCCGCGGCGCGCGGGGCGCTCCTCGGTGATGCTCACGGGCCGCTCCCCCCGGGCGCCGGCGCCTTCAGCGAGCTGATCTTCCACACGCCACCGACCCTCCGCATCCCGACCTCGTAGCGTTTGCGCTGCTCGGTGCCCTGGGCGGCGTCGCCGGCGGGCTCGGTGAAGATCCGGACCGAGGCGAGGACGGTCGCCTCGCCCGCCGACCGGTCGAGTGCGGTGACGGCGAGTGCGGTGACCCGTCCGTGCGAGGGGGCCTTCTGCCCGGCGAACCTCGCGCGTGCGCCCGGGATGTCGCGTTTCAGTGCGTCGGCGAACGGGCCGGTGGCGACGTCCAGCCAGTGCGTCATGTCCAGCTCCGCCACCTTGGGGTCGATGCTGTTGATCAGCGCCAGATCGCGGACGGCGGTCCGGCTCACGTCGTCCCGCGCGGTGGCGAGGTCGTGGTCCGCGCCCCGCCCGGACTGGAACAGAGACCAGAGCGACAGCAGCAGGAGGACGGCGGCGGCGGCCGTGAGGGCGTAGCCGGCCGGACGGATCCACCGGATCATCCAGGTCGGCTTGCGCAGCACGGTCGCCGCGAAGGTCACCGCACACCCCCGAGCCCGAGCAGGGCGGCGAGGTCGCCGGGCGGCGCCTGCTGCCGCGCCAGCCCGGCCAAGCCCAGCGAGGCGAGCAGGCCGGTCGCCTCCGGGCCGCTCAGCGTGCCCGGCTTGGCCGGCACCGGGACGCCCTTGCGCGGCGCGTTGGCGGTGCCGCGCACGTTGATGCCGCTGCTCGGGCTCTCCGCGCAGTGCGCGCCGGTGTTGAACGGGGCGGGCGACAGGGTGAGGCCGTCGCGGTACCTGGTCTTGCCGTAGCCGCGCGTGCAGGGCTGCGGGTTGAAGAACGTGGTGACCAGGCCCATCCGGAGCTTGCCCCCGTCCACGATGCTGGGGCCGATCGCCGCGACCCGCGGGAGATTGGCCAGCATCTCCTCGATGGCGGCCTGGCGCGGCTCGGCCACGCGGGCGGTCGTGAGGAGGTTCGCCAGCAGCACGCCGAGGCTCGGGTCCAGGTCGTGGAGCAGGCCGGACAGCTCGGCCGCCGCGCCGGGACCGGCCGAGATCAGCTCGCGCAGATCGGCGTCGGAGTCGCGGAGCCGCCGCGCGAGCAGGCTGGAGTCGGTCGCGAACGCCTTGAACGCCCCCGACATCTCGTTCTGCGTCCGCAGCACCGCCTCCCCGTTGTGGATCAGAGCGCGCGTTTCGGGGAAAGCCGCGTCGGACGCCGCGATGAACCGGGTGCTCGTGTCGAGGAGCTGCTGGAGGTGCGGGCCCTGCCCGGCGAACGCCAGCCCCAGCTCGTCAATGAGGATCTTGGTGTCGTTCAGCGGGAGTGAGGCGGTGAAGTCGTTGACGCTCTTGAGCGTCTCGTCGACCGGCGCCGGGGTGGTGGTGACGCTGCGCGGGATCGTGGTGCCCTGGGCCAGATAGGGCCCGGCGTCGGCGCGGGGCCGCAGGTCGACGTACTGCTCGCCGACCGCGGAGCGGTTCGCGACGATCGCCTGGAGGTCACGGGGGATGTCCGGCGCCGAGTCGTCGATCCGGAGTTCGGCGATGACGCCGTCCCGCGTCAGGTCGAGCTTGCCGACCTTGCCGACGGTGACGCCCCGGTACGACACCGCGGACCCCTCGAAGAGGCCGCCGGTGCTGGGCAGATCGAGCCGGACGGTGTAGTACCCGCGCAGCCCGACGTAGCGGCCCACGTCGGCGTAGTTGACGCCGATGTAGGACACCACGACGATCGCGATCACGACGAACGCGGCGATCTTGATGCGGGTGACCAGGGTCAGCATGTCAGTTCCCCTCCCCGAGCGTCGGCAGCGGAAGGGCGGGCTCGCTGCCGGGGCCCTGGTTCCGCGGCGCCTGGCTCGGTGCCACCGGTAGCGGCGTCCCCGTGGTGGGGGTCCCGGGGGCCGGAGTCCCCGTGGTGGGCGTCCCCGCGGTGGGAGTTCCGGCGCCGGGCACGGCGGCTCCGGAGCCGCGGCCCGCCGCCGTGTCCGGGCAGGGCGCCGGCTGCGGGCCGGGGACCGTGGGCGTCGCGGCGAGGGCGCGCGCCCGCGCCCCCTCCTCGTCGTCGAGGCCGTCGAACGGCCCCTCCTCCTTCACCGGCGGCACGACGCAGTCGAAGCCGGCGGCGGCGATGACGGTGACGTAGCCGTTGAGGTAGTCGCCCTTGATCGCCTTGAGCGCCTCGTCGGTGAACGGGTAGGTCAGCAGGATCTCCAGGGACTTCGGCAGGTCGCGGCCGGAGTCGGCGAGCTTGCGCAGGACGACCGCCAGAGAGCGCAGGTTCGCGGCCGTGTCCTCCTTGCTGGCGTTGATCGTCTTGACGGCGACGTCCGAGAGCCTCTCCAGCCGGCGCAGCATCTCGACGAGCTGCCCGCGCTGCTCCTCCAGCACCTTCAGGCCGGGCGACAGGTCGTCCAGGACGGTCCCGACCTGCCCGTTGCGGGCTCTGACCGTGGACGACAGCCGGTTCAGCCCGTCGAGCGCGTTCACGATCGACTGCCGGTTCCGGTTGAGCGTGCCGGTGAAGGTGTCGAGGTTCCGCAGCGCGGACCGGACCTTGTCCTCGCGCCCGTTGAGCGCCTGGTTCAGTTCCCGGTTGATGGTCCGGATCTGCGGGAGCCCGCCTCCCGACAGCAGCAGCGACAGCGCGCCGAACACCTCCTCGGTGTCGGCGTTGCGCGTCGTCCGGGACGCCGGGATCACGGCGCCGTCGGAGAGCCGCTGCGGGGACGGCGCCGTCGTCGGCGCGGCGAGCCTCACGTACTTCTCCCCCAGCAGGCTCGACTGCTCCAGGTTGGCGGTCGCGTTCGCGGGCAGGTGCACGTCGCCGTTCACGACGAGCGTCACCTCCGCCTGCCACGCCCCCGCCGGCAGCGACACCTTCTTCACCCGCCCGACCGGGACGTCGTTGACACGGACGGCGGCCTGCGGGACCAGGTTCAGCACGTCCTCGAACCGCACCTTCACCGTGTAGGGGTGGTCGCCGAGGTCGGCGCCGCCGGGCAGCGGGACGTCCTCCAGCCGCACCGAGCAGCCCGCCGTCAGGAGGACACCGGCGGCGAGGGCCGCGACGAGCTTGGGCGTGCGCATCAGCGGTCCGCCTTCCCGCCGGTGCCGGCGTAGATCTTGCCCGCGGGCGGCAGCGGCAGCGCCGGCAGGCCGGTCTCCCGGGCCGGCGCCACCGCGACCAGCCCGCCCCTCTTCAGCCGGTCGCACTGCTCGCGGAGCGTCCGCGTGGCGGACGCCGCCGCGGCGCACACCGGCCGCTCGTCGGCGGCGATCGGGTCGACGCCCGGCTGGTCCAGGCTGCCGAACGCCTTGGTGATCTCCAGGAGGTTGCCGCGCGCCATCAGCGTCCGCGTCTTCGGGTCGTAGGCGCTCAGGGCGTTCTGCGTCACCAGCGGCGCGGTGTCGAGGAGTTCGGCGAGCGACGCCCGCTGGTCGACCAGGACCTGGGTGACGTCCGAGAGCTTGCCGACGTTCCGTTTCAGCGCCGCGCGGTTGTCCTGGATGAACCCCTTCACCTCGGCGAGCGCCCGCGCGAGGTCGCGCAGGGCCGCGCCGAGCTCGTCGCGGTCGGCGGCGAGGAACCCGCTCACCTCGGCGAGCTGGTTCTCGGCGAGGCGGATCTGCCCGTCGTTGGCGCGGAGCATCTCGCTGAACCTGTTGAGGTTGGCGACGGTCGCGTACAGGTCGCCGCTGTTGTCGGCGAGGGTCTGCGACGCCTTGCCGAGGTTGGAGATCATGGTGTTGAGCGCCTGCCCGTTGCCGCCGAGGTTGGCGGCGCCGACCCGGATGACGTCCGACAGGGCGCCCTGCGCGTTCACCCCCCGCGGGCCGAGGTCGCCCGAGATCTTCCGGACCGCGGCGTAGAGCTGGTCGAGTTCCAACGGGGTCGCGGTGTTGCTCACACCGATCGACGCGCCGTCGGCCATCTTCGGGCCGCCGTCGTAGGCGGGGTCGAGCTGGACGTACCGGTCCGACACCAGGTTCGGCGCGATGACGACGGCGCGGGCTCCGGCGGGGACGTCGACGTCGCCGTCCACCCGCATCTCGACCCTGACCTTGTCGCCGAGCGGTTCGACGGAGTCGATCGAACCGACCTTCACGCCGAGGACGCGGATGTCGGAGCCGGGGTAGACGCCGATCGCGGTGGCGAAGTACGCGGTGATCCGGTGCGTCGGCCCGCCGCCCAGGAAGGGGACCAGTGCGATCGCGACCAGCAGGACGAAGACCGTGATGAGCGCCTGCACCACCCGCGTCCGGTGGTCGCGGATCGGCGAGCCGAGCTTCGGCAGCTTCACGGGGCGCGTCGGGGGGGACCCCATGTCACCGTCCTCCCGTCAGGTGCGGCGGCTTGCAACGGTCCGGGTCCTCCGGTTGCCACCTGCCGTTCACCAGGTACTCCTCGGGGACGGTCCCGCACAGGTAGCCGTCCACCCAGCGGCCGTTGCCCGTCGCGTTGCCGAGGACGCGGATGTAGGGCGTGGCGGTCGTCAGGACGCGCTCCAGGTTCTTCTGGTTGCGTTGGAGGACGCCGACGACCCGTTCCAGGGACGCGAGCGTCGGGCCCAGCGTGCGGCGGTTGTCGTCGACGAGGCCGACCAGCTCCCCGCCGAGCCGCTGCGTGCCGACGAGCAGCGCGTGGATGGCGTCGCGCCGCCGGCGCAGCTCGCCGAGCAGCAGGTTGCCGTCCTTGAAGAGCGTCTCGAACTGGGAGTTCTGCGCGGCGATCGTGCCGGACAGCCGCTTGGTCCCGGCGAGCAGCCGGGACAGCTCGGCGTCCCGCGACGCGATCGTGGTGGACAGCGCCGACAGGCCGCGCAGCGCGACCCGGACGTCGGCCGGGGTGTCCTCGAACGTCGTGGAGATCGTCTCCAGGCTCTGCGCGAACTTGGTCGTGTCGAGCTGCTCGAACGTCCGGCCGAGGTCCTGGAACGCCGTCGTGACGTCGTAGGGGGCCACGGTCCGGTCGAGCGGGATCGGCTCCTTCGGGTTCTGCCCGCGGTAGCCGAGCGGGTCCAGCTGGAGGTACTTCGACCCCAGCAGCGTCTTGATCATGATGGTGGCGCGGGTCGCGTTCCCGACCCAGGTGTCCTTCACCCGGAACGTGACCTCGACCTTGTTCCCCTTGAGCGAGACGCCGGTGACCTTGCCGACCTTCACCCCGGCGACACGGACCTCCTGGCCGGGGTCCAGCCCGGCGGCCTCGGAGAAGTACGCGCTGTACGTCGTCCCGCCGCCGACGATCGGCAGCCGGTCGGCGCGGTAGGCGAGCGTGCCGAGGACGAGCAGGATCACGATGCCGACGACCGCCACCCCGATCGGGTTCCGGTCGCGCAACGGCTTCAGCCGCGGCCGGTCCCGCTTCGGGCGCGGCAGGGCGCGCGGCAGCGGCCGGGGCGGCCCGCCCGCCGGGGGGACGGGGGGCGGGCCGCCGGGGGGCGGGGTCGGGGGCGTCATCCGCGGCACCTCGCGTCCTTGATGGGCAGGCCGGTCGGAGGCGGCTGGTCCGACAGGTCGGAGCCCGCGTAGCTGACGCCGATCAACTTCACCTCGCACTGGTAGAAGTTCACCCACGAGCCGTAGGAGGCCAGGCGGCCGAAGGTCGCCATCTTCCCGGGCGAGCGCTGGAGGAAGCGCGTCAGCAGCGGCTCGTCGCGGTTGAGGTTGTCGCTGAGCCGGCCGAGCTGGACGATGTCGTCCTTCAGCGGGTCCCGCGAGACCTGGAGCAGCCCGGCGGTGGCGGTGGTCAGGTCGGCGACCGACCCGAGCGCCTCGCCGATCGGGACCCGGTCGGCGGCGAGGCCGGAGGTGAACCGGCGCAGCGTGGTGACCAGGTCGACGAGTTGCCGGTCCCGCCCGTTGATGGTCTGGACGACGCTGTCGAGGTTCGCGATGAGCTGGCCGATCACCTTGTCCTTGGCGGCGAGCGTGCTCGTCAGCTCTCCGACGGTGCGCAGCAGGCTCTCCACGGTGCCGCTCTCGCCCTGGAGCACCTTGACGACCGACTCCGAGAGCTTGTTGGCGTCCCCGGGCGACAGCGCCTGCATGAGCGGCTGGAACCCCTGGAACAGCTGGGTGAGGTTGAGCGTCCCGGCGGTGTGCTCGACCGGGATCGTCCCGCCGGGCCTCAGTACCTGGCCGGGCGAGCCGGTGCCCTGGCCGAGGGAGACGTACCGGCCGCCGACCAGGTTCAGGTACTTGACGGCGGCGGTCGCCGACGCGGGGATCCGCCGGTCCCGGTCGACGGAGATCTTCACCCGGGCGAGCCGGCGGTCGCTGACCTCGATCTCCTCGACCTGGCCGACCTCGACGCCCGCGATCCGCACGCCGTGCCCCGGATGGAGCCCGGCCACGTCGGTGAACTTGGCGTAGTAGGTGACGCGGTCGCCGCTGGTGGCGCCGGTGATGCTGGACGCCAGCAGCGCGGTCGCCAGCACCGTGACCACGATGAAGATCAGCGAGCTGACGAGCGGGAAGCCCATGCCCTTGATCCCCTGACCGGTGAGCCTCACTTCACCGTCACCTCCGTGCCCCGGTAGATCGGCCCGACCAGCACGCTGGACCAGTCCGGCAGCTCCTCGGGGACCTCGTCCAGCGGCGCCCCGGCAAGCTCGTTGACCAGGTCGTTCTCCGACGCCGAGTTCGCGGGGCCGAGGCCGCTGCCGGCCGCGCCGCCCTGGCCCGGCGCGCCGCCGGCGGGCAGCACCCGCACCCCGTCCCCGGTCCCGAGGTAGGGGACGCCCGGGCAGCGCGGGCCGCCGCCGCCGTCGTAGCGGGGGGCGTCCCTGCCCGGGACGTAGCGGCCCTTGCTCGTGACCGGCACGACCAGGCCGTGGACGCCGTGCTCGTTCGTCCCCTTGCCGAGGACCTTGTTCATCGTCGGGATGAAGCCGGCGAGCGCGCGGAACGTGCAGGGCGCGGCGGGGGCGTAGCGGCGCATCAGGTCCAGGCTCCCCCGGCTCTCGGTCGCGAGCGCGATGATGTTGCCGGAGTTGGCGCGCAGGAAGTCCTCGAGGTCGGTGGACGATCCCGACACCGCGTCGTAGAGGGTCGCGAGGGCGGTGCGCTGGTCGACGATCGTCCGGCTGGTGACCGTGAAGTCCGTGAGCGCCTGGAGCAGGTCGGGCGCCGCGTCGGAGGCGTGCTGGGTGAACGTCGCCAGCTCCTGGAGGTTGCGGGCGAGCGCCGGGACCTCCGGGTTCAGCCTGGTCAGGAACGCGTCGAGCTGCTCGAAGTTGCGGCCGATCTGGTCGCCGCGCCCTTCCAGCGCCCGCGCCATGGCGTTCAGCGTCGCGGAGAGCTTCGCCGGCTGGATCGTGTCGAGCAGGTCCATCGTGTGGTTGAGGACCTCCGACAGCTCCACCGCGTTCCGGCTGCGGTCCTCGGAGATCACGTCGCCGTCGGCGATCGGCCGTCCCGCCGACCCGGGCGGCGGGACGAGCGAGACGAACCGGGCGCCGAACACCGTCGTCGGCAGCAGCCGCGCCTGGACGTCCGCCGGGATCCGGTCGGTCATTCCCGGTTTCAGCGCCAGCTCCAGCTTCGCGCCGGCCCCGTCCGCCGTGATGGACCGGACCTCGCCGACGACGACGCCGCGGACCTTCACGTCCGCCATCGCGTGCATCTCGTGCCCGGCCGTCGAGGTGCGCAGCGTCACCGTCGTCGCGTCGGTGAACCGCTTGTCGTAGATCGCGATCGACAACCAGACCAGCAGCGCCGGGACGAGCAGGAACACCACCCCGGTGAGGCGCTGCCCGACCACGTGCCGGGTGGTACGCCGAGCCATGTCAGATCCACCCCATGTCAGATCCACCCCATGTCAGTTCGGCCCCATGTCAGCCCGTCACCTTCACGGTGGTCGTGGCACCCCAGATGGCGAGGCTGGCGAAGAAGTCCGTCACGCTGATCAGCACGATCGCGGTGCGGACCGCGCGGCCGACGGCGACGCCCACGCCGGCGGGGCCGCCGACCGCGCGGTAGCCGTAGTAGCAGTGCGCGAGCACCACCATCACGCTGAAGATCAGCACCTTGGCGAACGAGAGCAGCACGTCCTCCGGGGCGAGGAAGATGTCGAAGTAGTGGTCATAGGTGCCGGCCGACTGCCCGTTGAACCAGAGCGTCACCTGTCTGGAGGCCAGATAGGAGCTGAGCAGCCCGATGCCGTACAGCGGGACGATCGCGACGGTCCCCGCGATGATCCGGGTGGTGACCAGGTAGGGCACCGACTGGATGCCCATGCCCTCCAGCGCGTCGATCTCCTCGTTGATCCGCATCGCGCCGAGCTGCGCGGTGAACCCGGCGCCGACCGTCGCCGACAGGGCCAGCCCGGACACCAGGGGGGCGATCTCGCGGGTGTTGAAGTACGCCGACACGAAGCCGGTGAACGCCGCCGACCCGATCTGGTCGAGCGCGGCGTAGCCGGACAGGCCGACGACGACGCCCGTGAACACCGTCATGCCGATCATCACGCCGACGGTGCCGCCGATGACGGCGAGCGCGCCGCTGCCGAACGCGACCTCGCCGAGCAGCCGCAGCGACTCGCGCAGGTACCGGCGCAGCGCGCGCGGCGTCCACAGCAGCGCCCGGACGTAGAAGCCGAGCTGGTCGCCGGGCTGGTCCAGCCAGGAGACCAGCTTCACCGGGCGGAGGCGGCGAACCCCGGGGACCGCCATGTCACGCTCCCTTCGGGGGGACGACCTGCAGGTAGATGGCGGTCAGCACGAGGTTGACGAAGAACAGCATCAGGAACGTGATGACGACCGACTGGTTGACCGCGTCCCCGACGCCCTTCGGTCCTGGGTTCGGGTTCAGGCCGCGGTAGGCGGCCACCACGCCGGCGATGAATCCGAAGATCAGCGCCTTGAACTCGCCGATGTACAGGTCGGGCAGCTGCGCGAGCGCGGAGAACGAGGCGAGGTACGCGCCGGGCGTCCCGTCCTGCAGCAGCACGTTGAAGAAGTAGCCGCCCGCGACCCCGACGACGGAGACCAGTCCGTTCAGCAGCACCGCGACCGCCATGCAGGCGAGGACGCGCGGGACCACGAGGCGCTGGATGGGCGAGACGCCCATCACCTCCATCGCGTCCATCTCCTCGCGGATCGTCCGGGACCCGAGGTCCGCGCAGATCGCCGACCCGGCCGCGCCGGAGATCAGCAGCGCCACGATCAGCGGGCTGGCCTGCTGCACGACGGCGAGGACGCTCGCCCCGCCGGTGAGCGACTGCGCGCCGAGCTGCTTGGCCAGCGACCCGACCTGGAGCGAGATGACCGCGCCGAACGGGATGGACACGAGCGCGGTCGGCAGGATCGACACCGACGCGATGAACCAGAACTGCTGGACCAGCTCGCGGAGCTGGAACGGGCGCCGGAACGACATCGCCAGTACCGTCGCGGCGAGCGCGAAGAGCCGCCCGGTCTGGCGCAGCGCACCGGCGCCGGGAACGGCGGAGTCAGGTGCCGCCACGCGCGTCTCCTTCCTCGGGCACACGCGCGTCGCCGCGCGGTGCGGTCGGCTCGTCGGTTCGAGGGCGGTCAGTTCGCATCGGGGACGCCGCCCTCCGCCGCGTGCCTGCGGTTGGCGTGGATCGCCTCCTGCGCGCGGCGGGAGAGGCGCGGCATCATCTCGTCGAGGCGCCGCGCGTGCCGCAGCTCGCCCTGCCGGGGCGGCGCCCCGGGCGTGGGACGCAGCTGCGGCGGGATCTCCAGGGTGCGTTGAAGGGGTACGGGGCCGGCGGCCTCGGCGGCGAGCAGCGCGGCGTCCTTCTCCTCCGACATGCCGATCGGTCCGCGCGTGTCGCCGTGCAGGAACTGCAGGACGGCCGGCTCGTCGCTGGTCAGCAGCGCCTCGCGGGGGCCGAACGCGATGAGGTCGCGGCGGTACAGCATGCCGATGTTGTCCGGGACGGTCGCGGCGATGTCGATGTTGTGCGTGACGATCAGCATCGTCGCGTCGATCCGCGCGTTGACGTCGATCAGCAGCTGGGAGATGTGCGCCGTGCGGACGGGGTCCAGGCCGGAGTCGGGCTCGTCGCACAGAATGATCTCCGGGTCGAGGACGAGCGCGCGGGCGAGGCCGGCGCGCTTGCGCATGCCGCCGGAGATCTGGCCGGGCAGTTTGCGCTCCTCGCCGGTGAGGCCGACCATCTCCATCCGCTCCATCACGATCCGCCGGATCTCGGGCTCCTTCTTGCGGGTGTGCTCGCGGAGCGGGAACGCGATGTTGTCGAACAGCGGCAGCGAGCCGAAGAGCGCGCCGTCCTGGAACATCAGCCCGAACCGCTTGCGCGCCTCGAACACGTCGCGGTCGCGGTCGTTGACCATGTCGACCCCGCCGATGAGGACGCGGCCCTCCTCCGGCTTGAGCAGCCCGACGAGCGACTTGAGGAAGACCGTCTTGCCGGTGCCGGAGGGGCCCAGCAGCACGCTCACCTCACCGGGCGGGAGAGTGAGCGTGACATCGCGCCAGATCGTCTGACGGCCGAAGACTTTCGTCAGCCCCTCGACGACCACTTCAATTCCCACGACACCACCGCTCGCGCTAGGAAGGAGGTTTCGAGGACGTTACGGCGCACTAGACACAGTATTCAATAGGTGATCGCGGGCTCTTCGGCACAATTCGGTAAATGGCCTCAGAAATTTGTCACCGACTTAGCCTTCCCCTTCCCCGAAACCGTCACCAGCTGACTACCAGGCGGTAACATGGAGCGGGCGGGCGGCGCGATCCCCCTTCCAGGCAAGCGGTTTTGTCACCCGCCCAGCAACCGAACGTCGTTCTTGTCACATCGCGCGCAAAGATGCGGCGCCATGCGGCCGATCGAGCCGAAGACCCTTGCCACCGCCGACTGGCGACTTTATGTTCACGGTGTTATCGATCTCATTCCAGGGTGTTCGCCTCCCGTCCGGGCACACCCCGCCCAGCGCCGCCGGCAGGACGGCGCCACGGCGCCCGGCCGACTCGATGTGGAGGTTCACTTTCCCATGTCGCAGGCATTAGAATTGTCTGAACAAGACCGGAGTCAGACTGACTTCCAAGAATTCCTCGGCCTGCTGCGCGCGGAACTGTCCGACGTCACGAACGAGATCATCACCGAGATCAAGCGGAGCGTCCCGGAGTACGACCGGACGGATCCCGCCTACGACCAGACTCTCCGGCTCTGCGCCGACATCCTGCTGCCGACCTTCCTGGACCGGATCTCCGATCCGGACGCCTCCACCGACCAGCGCGACGAGACCTGCCGCTCCCTCGGCCGTTTCGAGGCCATCGAGGGGCGCAGCCTCGACCACCTCCAGGCCGCGGCCCGGATCGCCTTCCACGTCGCGTGGCGCCGGACCGCCGTCCTCGCCGAGCGCGCGCAGGTCCCCACCTTCGTCGTGTCCGCCGCCGTCGACGCCATGCTCGTCTACCTCGAGGAATCCGTCGCCCAGGCCCGCCTCGGCTACCAGCAGGCCACCGGGCACGCCGACCTGCGCCGCCGTGAGGAGCGGCGCCGGCTGCTGCACCTGATCCTGCAGCGGCCCGCCGTCGTCCCGGAGGCCATCGAGGACCTCGCCAAGTCCACCGGCTGGTGGCCGCTGCCGGCCGAGGCCACCCTCGTCGCCGTCCACCCCGAGGCGCCCTGCACCCGCTCCGCGCTCGACACCGACATCCTCACCGACCTCGACTCGGCGGAACCGTGCCTGCTCGTCCCCGGGCCGCTCACCGCCGACCGGCGGACCATGCTGCGCGCCGCGCTGCCGGACGCCAGCTGCGTCCTCGGCCTCACCCTGCCGCTGGAACGGGCCGCCCACTCGGTGCGCTGGGCCCGCCGCGTCCTCGACCTCGCCGAGGAGGGCGTCATCCCGGACGGCTCCCTCATCCCCTGCGAGGACCACCTGATGACCATGTGGCTGCTGTCCGATCCGCCGCTGGTCGAGGAGCTCACCCGCCGGCACCTGGAGCCTCTGCGGGACGTGTCGGACGGCCAGCGCAAGCGCCTCGTCGAGACGCTCACCGAATCCGTCACCACCCGGGCGACCGCCGTCGACATCGGCGAGCGCCTGAAGATCCACCCGCAGACCGTCCGGTACCGGCTCCGCCAGTTGGAGGGCTACCTCGGCGACAGCCTCGAGAACGCCGACGCCCGCTTCTCCCTCGACGCCACCCTCCGCGCCGCGAGTCTGTACAGTCGCCGGCGCGCCCGCCGGGGCCGGCCCGGCGCAGGGTGACCGGGATCCGCCAGGGGCGCGGGTGACGTTCGGGTCACAGGGGGTGCCGGAGGCCGTTATCCTGACCTCCTGGTTACCGGTTCCTGACGGAAAGTCGAAGGGGTCCATGCCGACGTCGACCTGGTTCCGCCTCAACGTCGCCAAGCGTGAGCGCGTGCTCGAAGTGGCGATGCGCGAGTTCGGGGAACACGGGTACTCGACGGGCAGCCTCAACACGATCGCGCGCGAGGCCGGCATCGCCAAGGGCTCGCTGTTCCAGTACTTCAGCGACAAGCTGGAGTTCTTCGCGTTCGTGTGCGACGAGGCGTCGCGCCGCATCCGCGAGGAGATGGAGCGCCGCATCGAGCGGATCGACTTCGACCAGTCCTTCGACGAGTGGCTGGTCGACGTCCTGTGCGACTGGACCGAGTACATGGCCGACCATCCGCTGGAGCGCGGCGTCACCGCGGCCACGAACTTCGAGCTCGACAACGGCGTCCGGTCCGTCGTCCGCGACACGGCCAACCAGCACTACCTGCTGGTCATCCATCCGACGCTGGAGCTGTGGAAGGGGCAGGGCGCCATCGGGGAGGACGCCGACCTGGAGGTCCTCGCCACCTGGCTGATGATGATCCTGCCGTTCCTGGCGCTCGCCCCCTACTACGACGGTCTCGACCCGATCCACGACCTGCGCGGCCGCACCCCGGCCCAGCAGCGGCCGGTGATCCGCCAGCTCGTCGCGGGCTTCCGCCCGATGTTCTCCCCCGCCAAGTGAGCCCGACGGGCCCTCAGGGCCGCCTGACGTAGTCGCAGACGGTGGCGTGACCCCGTCCCCCGGCACCGGCGGAGGGGACACCGGCGGATGGAACACTGTGCGCATGACTCTCGGGACGATCGTGCTGACCGGCGCCGCCGGACAGGTCGGCACCGCACTGCGGACGCCGCTGCGCGACGAGGCGGAGCGGCTCGTGCTGGCCGATCTCGCGCCGCTGCACGTCGAGGCGCCGAACGAGGTCGTGCACCGCGGCGACCTCTCGGACACGGCGCGGATCGTGCGGGGCGCGGACGCGATCGTCCACCTGGCCGGCGTCCCGGACGAGGCGCCGTTCCCCGACCTGGTCGAGGGCAACATCCTCGGCACCCAGCGGATCCTGGAGGCCGCCCGCGTGGCCGGGGTGCCGCGCGTCGTCCTCGCCAGCAGCAACCGGCTGACCGGCTGCTATCCGTCCACCGAGACCGTGTCGCCCGCCATGCCGCCGCGGCCCGACGGCCTGTACGGGGTCAGCAAGGTCGCGGTCGAGGCGCTCGGCCGGCTCTACGCCGACAAGTTCGGCATGGACGTGGTGTGCCTGCGCATCGGCAGCCTCGAACTGCACCCGACCGAGCCGCGCCACCTCGCGACCTGGCTGAGCCACCGCGACTGCGCGGGCTTCGTCCTCGCGGCGCTGACCGTCCCGTCGCCGGGGTTCCTCGCGGCGTACGCGGTGTCGGCCAACGCGCGCCGGTTCTGGGAGCTCGACGAGCGGCTCGGCTACGCGCCCCACGACGACGCCGCCTCCTATGGCATCCCCGACACGTTCGTCGGCGACGGCGTTCCGCAGGGCGGCGACTTCGCGTCCGCCCAGTTCACGCTGCGCCATCTGGAGGGGTCCGCGGGAAACGAGTGACGCCCGGGTCACGAAGGGTGCGGCAGGTTCTCCCCCGCGAAGTGAGCCTGACGGGCCGTCAGGGCCGCCTGGCGTAGTTGTAGACGGTGCTCCGGGAAATTCCCAGCAGGTCGGCGATGGCCTCGGTGGAACCCCGGGTGTCGAAGTAGCCGTCACGGTGCAGTCGCCGGACGAGGTCCTTCTTGGCGGCTCGGCCGAGTGCGCGCGGGGTGGCGGCCCGTCCGGCGGCGAACGTCTCGATGACCTCGCGCAACTCCCGCGCCGGGCGGTTCTCCAGGGTCTCCAGCGCCTCTTCCCGGTGCTCGACCTCGGTCGCCACCAGGTTGGCCAGGGCGAGCGTGAGGGGAGACAGGATCGACACGTCGAGGTTCAGGCAGAGCGCCGCGACGTAGCGGCCCTGGGCGTTCTTGATCCCGATGGACGTGCTCTTCACCGGACGGCCGTCGGGGAACCGGTTGGGATAGTTCTGGATCACGCTCGGGTAGTCCGGGTCCGCGATCCGGCGGAGCCCCAGTTCGGTGGCGGAGTCCCCCGCCCTGCGGCCCGACAGGTTGTTCTCGATGACGCGGATCGCGTGCTCCGGCCGGCGCAGGTCGTGGAGGACCACCTCGCAGAGGCCGGGGAACATGCGTCCGATCGCGATCGCGATCTTCTCGGCCTCGAGGAGGAGGTGCTCGTCGGGGTCGGCGGGGACGTCGGCGTCCTCGGGGACGTCGGCGGTCACGTGCGGCTCCTCCCGTCCGGGGCGCCGTCGTCGAAGACGGTGGCCATCGCCTCCGCCGACTTGAGTCCGGCGCCGGTGAGGACGACGACGGTGATCTCGCCAGGGCCGATGGTGCCGTCGGCCAGGAAGTGATCGAGGGCCGCCGCGGCGACGCCGCTGGTCGGCTCGGCGTAAAGTCCGCGCGAGGCGAGCTTGCGCACGGCCACGTGGATCTGGTCCTCGGTGACCGCCACCGCCGCCCCGCCCGAGCGGCGGATCGCCTCGACGGCCTCCGGGAGCCGGACCGGAGCGGCGATGGAGGCGCCCTCCGCGATCGTCGGCACCCGTGGCCCCCGGCTCCGCGGGTCGATCCCGTTCACCGTGTCGGCGATCGCGGCCCAGTGCTCCGGCTGGCCGACCAGAAGCCTGGGGAGCCGGTCGATCCGGCCTCCTTCGAGCAGTTCGCCGAATCCGATGTCGCAGCCGAGGACGTTGCTGCCCGCGCCGGCGACGAGCACGACGTTGTCCGGCGCCCTGAAACCGAGAGACTCCCACATCTCGTAGGCGATCGTCTTCGTGCCCTGCAGGAAGTAGGGGTGCCAGTTGTGGCTGGCGTAGAAGGTCTGCTCGGACTGGCGGATCGCCTCGTCGGAGACCTGTTCGCGGGTGCCCGCGACGAGCTCGATCCGGGCGCCGTACGCGCGGGCCTGAAGGATCTTGGCGGCCGACGTCGCCGCGGGAACGATGATCTTCGCGTCCATCCCGGCGGCGGCCGCGTAGGCGGCGACCGAGGAGCCGCCGTTGCCGGAGCTGTCCTCCAGGACGCGCGCCTCCCCCTGCCCGCGCAGATGGGAGATCATCACCGTGACCCCCCGGTCCTTGAAGCTGGAGGTGGGGTTGAACCATTCGAGCTTGAAGTGGACGCGCCGCCCGTCCCAGTCCAGCGGCGGCATGGGGGTGAAGCCCTCCCCGAGGCTCACACGGTGCCGGGCAGAGACCGGGATCGCGGACTGGTAGCGCCAGAGGGAGCGCTCGCTCGTGTCGATCCGGTCGGGTGCGGGCCCGGGCACCGGGCTGAGCGCGAGAGGTGAGCCGTCCTCACCGCGCCAGCGCCGGTCGGTGGACGCGTAGCGCCGCCCGGACCTGTCGTAGAGGAACAGGGTCTCCGTCAGCGTGCTGGTGGTGTCGTTCATGAGCCTCCGCAGGGAAGTCGCCGGCCCCTGTCGTCAGCCGGCCCGTCCGATCCGGCCACCCGTAATCCTTGGACAGAAATTGCAGAAATGCAAGATTCATCCAAATTTGGGCGTCGACCGTACGGGTCGTGAAGACGTGCGGCCCTGCGGCGGCGAGCACGCCGACGCGCGCTCAGCGGGTGAGGACGAACTCCTCCGGCCTCGCCTTGCGGGACCCGGCCCAGAACTCGAACGTGTGGCCCGGCCAGAGGGTGCGGTTCACGCCCTGGTCGTCGAGGTACCAGCTGTTGCAGCCGCCCTCGTTCCACACGGCGCGGCGCAGCCGCCGTTGCAGGCGGTCGTTGAAGCGGCGCGCGGCCTCCGGCTTCGGCTCGATGGTGTCGGCGCCGGCCTCCTGCATCAGGCGCAGGCAGCTCAGCACGTGCCGGATCTGCACCTCGATCATGAAGACGACGGAGTTGTGGCCGAGGCCGGTGTTCGGGCCGAGCAGCATGAAGAAGTTCGGCAGGCCGGGGATCGTCGTGCCGCGGTGCGCCTCGATGCCGTCCGCCCAGATCTCCTGGAGCTTGACGCCGTCCCGGCCGGTGACGCGCAGGTCGGTGAGGGCGTCGGTCACCTTGAAGCCGGTGCCGTAGACGATGCAGTCGACCTCGTACTCGCGCCCGTCCTCGGTGACGACCGAGTTCTCCCGCACCTCGGCGATCCCGGAGGTCTCCACCTCGACGTTCGGACGCGAGAGCGCCGGATAGTAGTCGTTGGACAGCAGGATCCGCTTGCAGCCGATCGTGTAGTCCGGCGTCACCTTGGCGCGCAGCTCCGGGTCGGCGACCTGGTTGGCGATGTGCCGGCGGGCGATCTTCTCCTGCGGGGTGGACAGCCGGGGGTCGATCGTGAAGCCGACGGCGCGGGCCTCCAGCGCCCAGTAGATGCCGCCGCGGAACGCGCGGGCGGCGCCCGGCACCTTCCCGAACGCCGCGCGGAGCGGCGCGGGGATGGGCAGGTCGGGCTTCGGCTGGATCCACGGCGGCGTCCGCTGGAAGACGACGAGCTCGCCCGCCTGCCGGGCGACCTTCGGCACGAACTGGATCGCGGACGCGCCCGTGCCGATGACGGCGACGCGCTTGCCGGTGAGGTCGTAGGAGTGGTCCCACTCGGCGGAGTGGAACGCCGTCCCCCGGAACCGCTCGACGCCCGGCAGGTCCGGGTAGGAGGGGACGTGCAGCGCGCCGATGCCGGACACGACGGCCTTCGGGGTGAGCACCGTCCCGTCGGCGAGCGCCACCTTCCAGCGGCGGGCGTCGTCGTCGTACTCCATGGAGTCGACCGCCGCACCGAACCGGATGTGCTCGCGCACCCGGTACTTGTCGGCGGTGCGCTCCATGTAGGCGCGGATCTCCGGCTGCGGCGCGAACATACGCGTCCACCCCGGGTTCAGTTCGAAGGAGAAGGAGTACATGTGCGACGGGACGTCGCAGGCGCAGCCCGGATAGGTGTTGTCGTGCCAGGTGCCGCCCAGCGCCTCGCTCTTCTCCAGCACGACGAAGTCGTGGAAGCCGGACTGCTTGAGCCGGATCGCCATGCCGAGGCCGGCGAACCCGGAGCCGATGATGACGATCGCCGGGGCGCGGTCGCTCATGCCCCCTCCTCTCAGATAACCTACTCGCAGTAAGTTACCGCGAGTAGGTTACTGACGGTAGGTCCAACAGAGGGGATTCTCCTGTGAGTGCCGCCACACCCCCGCCCCGCCGCCGCCGGATGTCGCGCGCCGAGCGCGAACGGCAGATGCTGGACGTGGCGGAGCGGGTGTTCGGCGAGCGCGGCTACCAGGCCGCCTCCATGGACGAGATCGCCGAGCGCTGCGGAATCTCCAAGCCGATGCTCTACGAGTACTTCGGCTCCAAGGACGGCCTGCTCGTGGCGTGCGTGAGCCGCTCCAAGGCCGAGCTGTTCGAGGTCACCCAGAAGGCGATGGCGGGCGCCACCACCCCCGGGGACATCCTGTCGCGCGGGATGGTCGCCTACTTCCGCTTCATCGACGAGCACAGCAGGTCGTTCGCGATGCTGCTGCGCGAGCCGATGGCCGCCACCCCGGAGGCCGCCCAGGCCGTCGACGACACCCGGCGGCAGCAGAGCGCGCTCATCGCCGGCGTGCTCGGCACGTTCGCGCCGTCCGCGCCGGCCGGCACGATCGAGGCGTTCACGCAGATCATCATGGGCGCGAGCGAGCGCCTGGCGCTGTGGCAGACGGGCCGCCCCGACGTGTCGGCGGAGGACGCGGCCCGCTACATGACCGAGTTCTGCTGGAACGGCCTCAGCCCGTACCTGACCGGGGAAGCGCGTCCAGCGCCCCGATGAGCAGGTCGAGGCCGAACTCGAAGTCGGTCTCGGCATCGACGTCGGCCAGCGCCGGACCGTAGGCGATGACGTGCGGGAACTCCTCCGGGTCGAGCCGCGACCACGCCTGGGCGCCCGTCTCGGCGAGGTGCCCCAGCATCTTCGCCATGCCGATCTCGCGCATCTGCGCGCCGAGCGCGTAGGCGATGAGCGCCCGCATGATGCGCACGGCCGTCTCGCCGTCGAACCCGGCCGCGTCGGCGAGGGCCAGGGCGCGCTCGGCCGGACGCAGCCCCACCGGCGTGTCGACCTTGTGGGTGAGGACGATCGACATGCAGCGCGGGTTGTCGTGCGCGACCTTCCGGAACGCCCGCACGAGGGCACGCGCGCGTTCCTGCCACGGCTCGGACGGGTCGTCGGGCAGTTCCAGGCCCGCGACGACGTGCTCGGCCACGCCCTCCAGCAGCGCGCCCTTGTTCGGGACGTGGTTGTAGAGCGACATCACGGCGACGTCCAGCTCGGCGGCGACCCGGCGCATCGACAGCGCGTCCGCGCCCTCCCGCTCGATCAGCTCGACCGCCGCCCGCACGATGCGCGCGCGGGTCAGACCCGGCCGCGGGGTGTCGGAGGTCACACGACTCGCCATCGCTCTGCGCTCCTCCTCGCCGTTGACACCCGCAAGTGTCCCATGACACGGTACGTACGCTGTACGTAAGACGTACAGCGTACGTACCAGCGGGCGGTGCGCGCCCGCGTTCGGGGAGGACGCCCATGTCGACCCACGACCTGTACACCGACTCCGTCCCGTCCGAGACCTGGACCGTGCCGATGACCGGCGACGCCAGGTTCACCTGGGAGTACGACGACGGCCGCGAACGCCTCCTCGCCCTCTACCAGAAGGGCAAGGACAAGCAGTGGGACTCGGTCAAGCGCATCGACTGGGACCTGGAGGTCGATCCGCACGACGTCCTCGGCGTCCCCGACCAGTCCCTCGCCATCTACGGGACGAAGTACTGGGACATGCTCTCGGAGAAGGAGCGCGGCGAGCTGCGGCGGCACTCCACGTCCTGGCAGTTCTCCCAGTTCGTGCACGGCGAGCAGGGGGCTATGGTCACCGCCGCCCGCATCGTGGAGTCGGTGCCCGACCTGGACGCCAAGTTCTACTCCGCCACCCAGACGATGGACGAGGCCCGCCACGTCGAGCTGTTCACGCGGTTCCTGCACGAGAAGGTCGGGATGGTCTACCCGATCAACACCAAGCTGCAGGACCTGCTGAACGAGACCCTCGGCGACTCGCGCTGGGACATGCCCTACCTCGGCATGCAGGTGCTCATCGAGGGCCTCGCGCTCGCCGCGTTCGGCGTCATCCGCGACGTCACCACCAAGCCGCTGCCCAAGCAGATCCTCGCCTACGTCATGCAGGACGAGGCGCGCCACGTCGCGTTCGGCCGGCTGGCGCTGCGCGACTACTACAGGCAGCTCTCGCCGGCCGAGCTCCGCGAGCGCGAGGACTTCGTCATCGAGGGCTGCTACCTGATGCGCGACCGCATCCGCGGCCGGGAGATCTGGACCAACTTCGGCATCGACCCGAAGGAGGTCGACGAGATGGTCGAGAACTCGCCGTACATGCGAATGTTCCAGAGCCTGCTGTTCAGCCGCATCGTGCCGTGCGTGAAGGACATCGGGCTGTGGAGCGACCGCATCCGGCGCGCCTATGACGACATGGGCGTCCTGGACATGTCCAAGGCCGACCTCGACGCCCTCATGCACCAGGACGAGGAGATCGCCGAGACGGTCGACGCCGAGCGGTTCGCCGCCGAGGAGACCGCCCGCAAAGCGGAGGTGGACGCCGTCATCGCCGACGCGGCGGCGGCGGGCTGAGTAAGTTCAGATCATTCGATCCGCCGCACACCTCGGAGGTCTGGATGCCCCTCGCGCACTTCGACGGAGCGCTCGCCGTCGTCACCGGAGCCGGCAGCGGCATCGGCCGGGCCGTCGCCCTCGCCCTGGCCGGGAACGGCGCCTCCGTCATCGCGGCCGACATCGACCTTCCCGCCGCCGAACGCACGGCCGCCCTCGCCAAGACGCTCGGCGCGGGCGGCACCGCCTACGAGGTGGACGTGGCGGACGAGGCCGCGATGGAGGACTTCGCCACGCGGGTGAAGGAGACCCACCGCGTCCCCGACATCGTCGTCAACAACGCGGGCATCGCCGTCACCGGCCCCTTCCTGGACACCGGCGTCGAGGACTGGGAGCGCATCCTCGGCGTGAACCTGTGGGGCGTCGTCCACGGCTGCCGGCTGTTCGGCCGCCAGATGCGCGACCGCGTGAACGCGCTGCCGAACAAGCCCGACAAGCCGAACCTCGGCGGCCACATCGTCAACATCGCGTCGGCGGCCGCGTTCGCGCCGTGGCGCGCCATGCCCGCCTACTGCACGACGAAGTCCGCCGTCCTCATGCTCAGCGAGTGCCTGCGCGCCGAACTGGCCGGCTCCCGCATCGGCGTCACGGCCGTCTGCCCCGGGTTCGTCAGCACCAGCATCGTCGACAACGCGATCCATCTGGAAGGCGACGCCGAGGCCAGGGCACGCCTGCGCGAGCGCGGGCAGCGCGCCATCAAGCTGCGCAACTACCCGCCGGAGAAGGTCGCCGAGCGGGTCGTCCACGCCATCATCAAGAACAAGCCCGTCGTGCCCGTCAACGCCGAGGGGCACCTTCTGCACGCCCTGTCCAGGGTGTCCCCCGCCTCCCTGCGCCTGCTGGCCAGGATTCCCGCCCGGGGCTAGCGCCCGCCGGGCGCGGTCCCCGACTCTCCCCCGCGGTGAGAGGAGAAGGTTCGATGCCCCCCGATGTCCTGCCGAGCGACGGCCGCCCCCGGAACCGGACGGCGCGGATCCGGTGCGGCGACGGCGACCACACGCTGGAGCTGACCCATCGGGAGGTGGTCGCCGAACGGCTGCTGCGCGCCTCCCGCAAGCACTCCTTCGACCCGGACGTGGACGTCGACTGGGACGCCCCGCAGGACCCGGACGTGTTCTACTTCCCGCCCCGGCTCACGTCGATCTACGAGACGCCGCTGTGGGACGGGCTGACGCACCGGCAGCGGGTGGAGCTGACCAAGCGGGAGATGTGCAGCATCGCCTCGTTCGGCATCTGGTCGGAGATGCTGCTGATGCAGTCGCTGGTGATGCACGCCTACCGGCACCCCTACGACAGCGACCATGTGGCCTACGCGCTGACGGAGATCGCCGACGAGTGCCGCCACTCGCGCATGTTCGGCCGGATGGTGCGCACGTGCGGGCTGCGCACCCACCGGCCGCGGGCGCTGGAGTTCCACTTCGCCAAGCTGTTCGGCGCCGTGTACGACCCGGTGCCGATGTTCGCCGGGACGCTGATCGTGGAGGAGCTCACCGACGCGTTCCAGCGGCTGACGTTCCCGGACGAGGCCGTCCAGCCGCTGATCCGCCAGGTCACCAGGATCCACGTCGTCGAGGAGGCCCGGCACATCAGGTACGCGCGGGAGGAGCTGAAGCGGCTGGTCGCGGAGATGCCCGCGGTGCGGCGGCGGATGGCGGCCTACTGGATGGCGCGGGCCACGCGGCTGATGGCCGCGCAGCTCGTCCATCCGTCCTGCTACACGGCGGTGGGGCTGGACCCGCGGCTGGCGCGGCGCGTGGCGGCGCGCAGCCCGCACCGGCGCGCGACGATGGCGTGGTCGTTCCGTAAATGCACCGCGTTCCTGGACGAGGTCGGTTTCCTGGACGGCCGGGCGCGCGGCGTATGGGTCGGGGCGGGACTGCTGGAGCCCTGACGGCCGCCATTCGCCCCAGCCTCGAACCGATTATTAGAAAATGGTTCGGCAATGGCGGGGTACTGGTCCGAGCACGGCATGCGAAAGGGCCGCGGAGCGGGGACCACTCCGCGGCCCTCAGGCGAGTAAGGGCTGCTAGCCCCGGATGTCACGCACCCAGGACACTCCGAACGATGGCATGGTCACGACGTCGACCCCCTCCTCCCCAGACTCGCTGCGCACCGATCATCATGCCCGGCGGGAAAGCTCGATCGGCGCACACCCTCCCCTTTACCGGTTCACCTTAGAAGGTGCCGCCAGAAGGGAAGCCATGATCGGCCGATTCAGGTCAGGAACGGTTCAGCGCGGCGAGGACTTCGCGGGCGACCGCGGTGGCGGTCTCGAGGCAGGCGCGCTCCCGGGCGTCCGCCCGTCCCCCGCGCGGCGCCTGCTCGCTGTAGCTGACCGTGAAGACCGCGTTGCGGATCCGGGCCGTGACCTGCCCGACCACGGTCGGCTGCCCCTCGTCGGTCTTGAACCAGCGGTACGCCTCGTCCCCGATGCCGTCCCGGCGCTCCAGGGTGACGGTCCGCACGAGCGGCGCGTCGTGCGCCTGGGCCCACTGCGCGTCGTAGTAGCCCTCGGCGTCCTGGACGGGCGAAGCGGTGTCGCCCGGCGCGTACAGATGCGCCTCCACGCGCAGCCAGCGGAACGCCGAGCCGGTCGAGGAGAACGTGCACGTCGTGAGCGTCGAGTTCGCGCTCTGCCGCCGCGTCGCCTTCGGCACGGCCCGCTCGGCCGTGGCCGCCGCGACCGTCCCGCACGGCGCCGGGAGCGCCTTGATCACCTTCTCGGGCGGGCCCGGCGTCCCGGACGGGCTGCCCGGCGGCGTCCGCGACGGGCCCTCCCGAGGCGCCCGCCGGGCGGCCTGCTGCTCGCTCCCCCCGGACATGACCAGGACGACCACGACCGCCGCGGCGGCGAGCGCCACGGCAGCCGCGAGCAGCGCGATCAGCCTGCGCGGGCGGCGTCCCGGGGCCGGCGGCTCCGGGCCGGAGTAGGGGCGGTGGAAAGGCTCGACCGGACGCTGAAGGCCCACGCCGCGCTCCTCACTCCCGTCCCGCCGACCGTTCCCGCCACCCGCCAACGTAACCAGGGCCGCCGCGCGTGACCAGGCCCCCTGGCGGTGCCGTTCGTCAGACCCGGTGGTCACAATGAAGGGATGCTGATAGCGGACATCGCGCGGACGTCGGAGGCGGTCGCGGGCACCTCGGGCCGCAAGGCCAAGGTGTCCGCGCTCGCGGAGTGCCTGCGCGCGGCCGACGCGGGCGAGGCCGCGACCGTGGTCGCCTACCTGTCCGGCGAGCTGCCGCAACGCCAGATCGGGGTGGGGTACGCCGCGCTGCGCGACCTCCCGCCGCCCGCCGCGGAGCCGTCCCTGACCGTCCCCGGGGTGGACGCGGCGTTCAGCGAGATCGGCGCCGTGTCGGGGCCCGGCTCGGTCGCCCGGCGGCGCGAGCTGCTCGCGGCGCTGTTCGGCCGCGCCACCGCCCCCGAGCAGGGCTTCCTCATCAGGCTGCTGGCGGGCGAGCTGCGGCAGGGCGCGCTGGACGGGGTGATGGCCGAGGCGATCGCGGCGGCGGCGGGGGTGCCCTCCGCCGAGGTCCGGCGCGCGTTCATGCTGCGCGGCTCGCTCGGCCCGGTCGCGACGACCGCCCTCGCCGAGGGGGTGGACGGGCTGCGCGCGTTCACGCTGGAGGTGGGCCGGCCGGTCAAGCCGATGCTGGCCGCCGCCGCGCCGTCGGTCGACGAGGCGTTCGCCAAGCTCAGGGGCGAGGCGGCCGTCGAGTGGAAGCTCGACGGCATCCGAGCCCAGGTGCACGTGTCCGGCGGCGGGGTCCGGGTGTTCACCCGGACGCTGGACGAGATCACCTCCAGGCTGCCGGAGGTGGTGGAGGCGGTGCGGGGGCTGCCCGTCCGCGAGGCCGTGTTCGACGGCGAGCTGATCGCCCTGCGGCCGGACGGCCGCCCCCACCCGTTCCAGGTCACCTCCGCCCGCACCGCGACCCGCACGGCGAAGGACACCGAGCCGGTGCCGCTGGCCGTCTTCCTGTTCGACGTGCTGTACCTCGTGGAGGCCGGCGACGCCCCTCCGCAGGGCGCGCGCGGCGAGGACCTGCTCGACGCGCCCGGGGCCGAGCGTTACGAGGCGCTCGCGCGGGTCGTCCCGGAGGAGCTGCGGATGCCCCGCGCGGTCACCGGCGACCCCGCGCGGGCCAAGGAGGTCTTCGACGAGGCCGTCGCGCGCGGCCACGAGGGCGTCGTGGTCAAGTCCCTCGACACCCCGTACACGGCAGGGCGGCGCGGCGCGGGCTGGATCAAGGTCAAGCCCCGGCACACCCTCGACCTCGTCGTCCTCGCCGTCGAGTGGGGGCACGGCCGCCGGCAGGGCCTGCTGTCCAACCTGCACCTCGGCGCCCGCGACCCCGAGACCGGCGGCTTCGTCATGCTCGGCAAGACCTTCAAGGGGCTCACCGACGAGCTGCTCGCCTGGCAGACGGAGAAGCTGCGCGCGCTGGCCGTGCGCGAGGACTCCTGGACGGTGCACGTCCGGCCCGAACTGGTCGTCGAGATCGCGTTCGACGGCGTCCAGCACAGCCCCCGCTATCCCGGCGGCATCGCGCTGCGGTTCGCCCGCGTCCTGCGCTACCGGCCCGACAAGTCCGCCGCCGAAGCCGACACGATCGACACGGTCCGGGCCGTCGCCCCCGTCATGGACTGAGCTCGGGGGCCTGCGCGGGCGGCTGCTCCCCGGACGGCGGCTCGTCGCCGTGCGCGCCGCCGCGGGCCCGCCGGGCGGACGCGGCGCGGGTCCGCAGGCGCGACCCGGTCTGCCCCCGCACGCGCGACAGGGTGCGGCGGCGCGCCCGGGCGGCGGCCTCCCGGTGGGCGCGGGCCGCGGCGTTGCGTTCGGCGCGCTCGACGGCCTCCCGCTGCGCCCGCGCGGCGGCGCGGCGCGCCGCCCTGCGCTCGGCCCGGCGCGCCCGGCCGCGTTCGGCCCGGCGTTCGGCCCGCCGCTCGGCGCGGGCGGCGGCGCGGGCCAGCTTGCGGCGGCGGGCCCGCTCGGTGGCCTCGGTGCGGCGCTGCAGCAGCTCGGGCGGGATGAGGTCGTGCCGGCCCGCGATGAACTCCTGCACCCAGATCTTGGCGCGGATCAGCGGCCGCCTGAGCCGCGTCTCGCGCCGGACGGCCCGCTGGTAGCGGCGCGAGCCGGGGTCGTAGCGCCAGCGCGACCAGGGCGAGCCGGGCCGCGCCACCCGGATCGCGCCGAAGATCAGCAGCGCGGGCACGAACAGCCCGAGCAGCCCCGTCCAGATCTTGCCCTTCAGCAGCGTGACCACGGCGAGGACGAGGTTGACCGCGAGGGAGGCGACGTAGACGCGGGTGATCAGTCCGGTGCCCGGGTCGGGCGCGATGCCCTCGTAGCCGAGGGGGCGGATGCCGAGCAGCAGCAGCCCGGTCACCGCCATGGCGACGAACACGGCGTCGACGGACGCGCGGCCCTTCTCCGTCCAGTAGACGTCGCTGAGGTGCAGGATCAGCGCGAACTCGTCCAGGACGAGGGCGGAGCCCATGCCGAACACCACCGCCGCCGCGAGGTCGAGGCCGACGTAGGCGTCCGGGACGGCGAGGCTCGCCACCCCGCCCATCAGCATCAGCACCACGCCGAACACGACGTGGTGGATGTGCACGTCGCCGGCCTTCACGTTCCGGAACCACCAGCGCACGTCCGCGCGGATCAGCCGGACGTTCACCCGCGTCAGCACGAAAGTGACCATGAACGCGACGAAGAAGCCGAACAGCGGAAGCCGCCCGGTCGCCACGATGCGTTCGTCGAACATCTCGATCATCTGCCCCCCGCCTCCTCAATGATGCACCGTGACATGCGCGGATATCGTGGGACCCTGCCGACGATCAAGGAGAGAACCGCCATGAGCCGCATCGTGGACCGCTGCGATCCCGGATACCGGGCGTGGATCGCCGAGGCGATCCGGCTCGTGGACGCCGACGCCAACCGCAGCGCCGACACGCACCTGCACGTGTTCCCGCTGCCGCCGGAGTGGGGCATCGACCTCTACCTGAAGGACGAGTCCGTCCATCCCACGGGTTCGCTGAAGCACCGGCTCGCGCGGTCGCTGTTCCTGTACGGGCTGGCGAACGGCTGGATCCGCCAGGACACGACGATCATCGAGGCGTCCAGCGGGTCGACGGCGGTGTCGGAGGCGTACTTCGCGCGGCTGCTCGGCCTGCCGTTCGTCGCGGTCATGCCCGCCTCCACCAGTCCGGAGAAGATCCAGCTCATCGAGTTCCACGGCGGCCGCTGCCATCTGGTGGCCGACCCGTCGGCGATCTACGAGGAGTCGCGGCGGCTGGCGGCGGAGTGCGGCGGCCACTTCATGGACCAGTTCACCTTCGCCGAGCGGGCGACGGACTGGCGCGGCAACAACAACATCGCCGAGTCGATCTTCGAGCAGATGCGGCTGGAGCGGTTCCCCGAGCCGTCCTGGATCGTGGTGGGCGCGGGCACCGGCGGGACGTCCGCGACGATCGGCCGGTACGCCCGCTACCAGCGGTTCCAGACGCGGCTCGCGGTCGTCGACCCCGAGGGGTCGGCGTTCCACGGCTCGTTCGCCGACGGCGATCCCGCCCGGACGGCGGCGGGCTCGCGGATCGAGGGCATCGGCCGTCCCCGCGTCGAGCCGTCGTTCCTGCCGACGGTGATCGACCGGATGATCCGGGTGCCGGACGCGGCGTCCATCGCGGCGATGCGCTGGACGAGCGAGGTCAGCGGCCGCGGCGTCGGCGGCTCGACCGGCACGAACATGTGGGGCGCGGCCGAGCTGATCGCGCAGATGCGGGCGCGCGGCGAGCGCGGCAGCGTCGTCACGCTCATCTGCGACGGCGCCGAGCGCTACGCGGGGACCTACGGGTCGGACGCGTGGCTGGCGCGGCAGGGCCTCGACATCGCCCCCTACCGGGCCGCGCTGGAGGGGTTCCTGAAGACCGGCACGATGCCGGACGTCACCCGGTGACGCGGATCGGGTTGAACAGGTCGGCGTAGATCAGCAGGCCGCCCATGACGATCAGGACGACGGCCATCACGTAGGTCACCGGCAGCGCCTTGGCGACGTCCACGTAACCCGGGTCGGGCCTGCGCAGGATCCGGGCGAACGCCTTCTTGATCGCTTCCAGGAGGGCGCCGGCGATGTGCCCGCCGTCGAGCGGCAGCAGCGGGATGAGGTTGAACAGCCCGACGGCGAGGTTCAGCGAGCCGAGCAGCATCACGAAGAAGGAGACCTTCTGCGTGCCGGTGAAGTCGTGGGACGCGGCGACCTCGCCGCCGATCCGGCTGACGCCGACGACGCCGATCGGCCCGTTCGGGTCGCGCTCGTGACCGCCGAAGGCGGCGTTCCACACGCCGACCATCTTCTGCGGCATGCGCACCAGCGCGCCGACGGTGCGCGCGGTCAGGTCGCCCATGGTGCTCGCGACCGCGCCGGGCCCCTGCCGCTCGATCCCGCTGGACGGGGTGATGCCGAGGAACCCGACGTTGACGACCTTGTCCTCGTCCTTGAGGTCGTACATCTGGTTGCGGGTGATGGGGACGTTCAGCCGCACGTCCCTGCCGTCCCGCCGGACGGTCATCGGGACGGTCTTGCCGCCGTCCTCGCGGATCAGCCGCTGCAGCTGCGGATACTCGTCGATCTTCTTGCCGTCGAAGGCCACGATCCGGTCGCCGGCCTGGAGCCCGACCTGCCGCGCCGGCGTCGGCGTCGCGTTCGCGGGGCACTCGGTGACCTTGGCGCTGGCCGGCACCATGCACTCGGCCACCTCCTTGATCACCGGCTGCGGCTGGCTGACGCCGATGCCCATCAGCAGGATCGCGAAGAACATCACCGACAGGAGCAGGTTCATCGCGGGCCCGCCGAACATGATGAGCATCTTCTGCCACCACTTCTTGGCGTAGAACACGCGGTCGCCGTCGCCGGGCCCGACCTCCTCCAGCGAGGCGCCCCGCGCGGACTCGATGAGTCCCTGCCACGGCCCGGTGCTGATCCGCCGCACCTGCCCCGGCGCGTCGCCCTTGCGCGGCGGCAGCATGCCGATCATGCGGATGTAGCCGCCGAGCGGGATCCACTTGACGCCGTACTCGGTCTCGCCCCTGGTCTTCGACCACATGGTGGGCCCGAACCCGACCATGAACTGCGTGGTCCGCACCTTGAACAGTTTCGCGAAGGTGAAGTGCCCGAGCTCGTGCAGCGCGATGGAGACCAGCAGGCCGAAGAAGAGGATCAACGCTCCAGCCAGGTAGTAGACCATGCGGCGTGCCCTCCGGGTCCGTCCACCCCGCACCCGGGGGTGATCTCCGACAACCAGTTCAGAGTACGTTACGGCCCGCGTTCCGGTTGAAGCGAACGCAGAAGCCGCACGCGCCGGAGACCGCTTTGATGCGCGGTGCTAACTCGTCCGCGCGTCATTGGCACGAGAACCCGTATCCACGGACAGGGCCGACCCCGCATCATGGGCGCCCCCACCCCGCCCCACGGAGGTTCTCACCTTGAAGCGCGGTCACATAGCGGCACTGGCGCTGATCCTGCCCCTGGCCCTGGCAGGCTGCGGCGGCGAAGACAACGGGAAGCCGACGAGCGCGTCCTCACCCCCCGCCCCGACCGCCGCGACCACGGCGCCGTCCACTCCGCAGCCCGGAAAGGGCACCGAGACGACGCCCCTTCCCCCGGCCCAGTCCAAGGCGGTCAAGGCCTTCAACGACTGCATGCGCAAGCAGGGCGTCCAGATGCCGACCCCCAACCCCACGAGAACCCCCGCGCCCGACGAGCTACAGAAGATCAGAACCGCCCTCCAAACCTGCGTGAAGTCCATGTCCACTCCCCCCACCCCCCAATAAGCAAAGACGCCCACCCCCAAACCGCCGAAGGCGACCCGAACCCCAACCCCCACAACGCCGAAGGCGACAGGAACCCCAGCCATCGTCCCGAGCCGAAGCGGGGAAGACCGCAACACCAACAAGGAGCGCAACAGTCGAGACGACCCGCACAAGAAAAGACCGAGACAGGCGCACCCAGCAGCACCGTCTAACGAAGCCACCTCAGCCGCCGGCTCAGCCCCGCGACAACCTCGACACTCGCGATCGCGTCCGAAGGCAGATCCGAGCGAAGCAAGGATCTGATCGCGAAGCGAGCCGCAAGGCGAGCCGGAGCGATGCAGCGATCGCACGCGTTTCCCCAGGGTCGGGGCCCCCAGGGCCCCGACCCTGGGGAAACGCAATAAACACTGCTAGCCTTCTGCGACAGCTGATGATCCCGTGCGGGAGAGTCCCTCGCAGCCGGTGGGGGACGCCGAAGGAGCAAATCCTCCCCGGAACCTCTCAGGCCCATGGACCGCACGGGCCAGGCGACCTCTGGAAAGCGGGGACTCCGGTCCCCCGCCGAAGGTGAAAGCCGGCCGCGTTGCGGCGGGTGAAGCTCTCAGGCGCCGATGACAGAGGGGGAGGCACCGATACGCCCGGTGCGCGAGTGGGACGATGGACCACGCGCGCCCGTGACGAAGGAGCCGATCCCATGTCCGCCGATCCGACCGCGAAGAAGACGCCGCTGCACGACGTCCATGAGGACCTCGGCGCGAATCTCGTCGACTTCGCGGGCTATCTGATGCCGCTGCGCTACGCGAGCGAGACCGCCGAGCACCAGGCCGTCCGCACGGGTGCGGGGCTGTTCGACCTGTCGCACATGGGGGAGATCTTCCTCTCGGGGCCGGGCGCGGGGGCCGCGCTGGACTTCGCGCTGGTCGGCAACCTGTCGCCGATGCCGGTGGGGAAGGCCCGCTACACGATGATCTGCGGGCACGACGGCGGCGTCCTGGACGACCTGATCGTCTACCGGCTCGCGGACGAGACGTGGATGGTGGTGGCGAACGCCGCGAACGCCGCCGTGGTCCGGGAGGCGCTGGTGGAGCGCGCCGCGGGGTTCGAGGCCGCGGTGGACGACCGGTCCGACTCGTACGCGCTGATCGCGCTGCAGGGGCCGCGTTCTCAGGGGATCCTCGAGGGGTTCACGGACGCGCCGCTGGGGGACCTGAAGTACTACGCGATCCTGGCGGGGCGGGTCGCGGGTGTGGACGCGCTGGTCGCGCGCACCGGGTACACGGGCGAGGACGGGTTCGAGCTGTTCGTGGACGCGTCCGACGCGGTGGGGTTGTGGCGGGCGCTCGCGGCGGTGGAGGGGGTCGTCCCGGCGGGGTTGTCGGCTCGTGACACGTTGCGCCTGGAGGCGGGGATGCCGCTGTACGGGAACGAGTTGACGGCGGAGACGACGCCGTTCGAGGCGGGCCTCGGCCGGGTCGTGAAGCTGGACAAGGCAGGCGATTTCGTGGGGAAGTCGGCTCTGGCGGCGCAGGCGCAGACCCCGCCGGGCCGTAGGCTCGTGGGACTGGTCGCGCGGGGGCGTCGCGCGCCCCGCAAGGGGTACCAGGTGGTCACGTCCGGCGGCGCGCCGTGCGGAATCGTGACGAGCGGCGCCCCGTCGCCCACACTGGGCACGCCGATCGCCATGGCGTATCTCGACAGCGGCGTCGAGGAGGCGGGCCTCGCCGTGGACGTCCGCGGCCGGCAGGAGCCGGTGGACGTGGTGGCCCTGCCGTTCTACAAGCGTCCCTGATCTGCAAGCGTTCCTGAACAAGTTGTCCGGCGGTGTGGGGCGCGCCCCCACAGTGGAAAGAGAGAAGTGATCGTGAGCGTTCCGGAGGAGCTCCGCTACAGCGAGGAGCACGAGTGGGTGTCGGGCCTCGGTGGCGAGGACGGCATCGTCACGGTCGGCATCACCGCGCACGCCGCCGACGCCCTCGGCGAGATCGTCTACATCGAGTTGCAGCCGTCGGAGGGCGACGCCGTCGAGGCGGGCGAGCCGTGCGGCGAGGTGGAGTCGACCAAGTCGGTCAGCGACCTCTACTCCCCCGTCAGCGGCGAGATCACCGCGGTGAACACCGCGGTGGTGGACGAGCCGAAGGTCATCAACGACGACCCGTACGGCGAGGGCTGGATCTTCAAGGTGCGGATCTCGGAGGAGCCGGGCGACCTGCTCGACTCCGCCGCCTACGACAAGCTGATCGAGGAAGCATGAGCCTGAACGACTCCCTCGCGACGGCCGATCCGGAGGTCGCCGAGGCCGTCGCGGCGGAGCTGCGGCGCCAGCAGGGCACCCTGGAGATGATCGCGTCGGAGAACTTCGCGCCCGTCTCGGTGCTGGAGGCGCAGGGGTCGGTCCTGACGAACAAGTACGCCGAGGGGTATCCGGGGCGCCGCTACTACGGCGGCTGCGAGTTCGTCGACGTCACCGAGCAGCTCGCCATCGACCGGGCGAAGGCGCTGTTCGGTGCCGAGCACGCGAACGTCCAGCCGCACAGCGGGGCGCAGGCCAACACGGCGGTGTACTTCGCGCTGCTCCAGCACGGCGACACGATCCTCGGCCTCGACCTCGCGCACGGCGGGCATCTCACGCACGGGATGCGGCTGAACTACTCCGGCAAGGTGCTGAACGTGGTGCCGTACCACGTCCGCGCCGAGGACGGCCTGGTCGACATGGACGAGGTCGCCTCGCTCGCGGCCGAGCACCGGCCGAAGATGATCGTGGCGGGCTGGTCGGCGTACCCGCGGCAGCTCGACTTCGCCGCGTTCCGGCGGATCGCCGACTCGGTCGGGGCGCTGCTCATGGTCGACATGGCGCATTTCGCGGGCCTGGTCGCGGCGGGGCTGCACCCGTCGCCCGTCCCGCACGCCGACATCGTGACGACCACGACGCACAAGACGCTCGGCGGCCCCCGCGGCGGGCTGATCCTCGCCCGCGAGGAGTACGGCAAGAAGATCAACTCGGCGGTGTTCCCCGGGATGCAGGGCGGCCCGCTGGAGCACGTGATCGCGGCGAAGGCCGTCGCCCTGAAGATCGCCGGGTCGGAGGAGTTCCGGGCCCGGCAGGCGGCGACGGTGGAGGGCGCGAAGCTGCTCGCCGAGCGGCTGCTCGCCGAGGACTCCGCCAAGGCCGGTGTGAAGGTGCTGACCGGTGGGACGGACGTCCACCTCGTGCTGGTCGACCTGGTGGACTCCGAGCTCACCGGGCGGGACGCCGAGGACCGCCTGCACGACATCGGCATCACGGTCAACCGCAACGCGGTGCCGAACGACCCGCGTCCGCCGATGGTGACCTCCGGTCTGCGCATCGGCACCCCGGCCCTGGCGACCCGCGGTTTCACCGCCGAGGACTTCGCCGAGGTCGCGGACGTGATCGCGCTGGCGCTGCAGCCGTCCTTCGACCGGGACGCGCTCGCGGCCCGGGTGAAGGCGCTGGCCGACAGGCATCCCCTGTACCCGAACCTGTGACGTTCCGGCGCCTCCTCCCCCGGCCGGGGTTCCCCTCCGGGGGAGGGGGCGCGGCTACAACGAGGTAGCTATGGCCATCAGCGTTTTCGACCTTTTCAAGATCGGTATCGGTCCGTCGTCGTCCCACACGGGCGGGCCGATGGCGGCGGCGCACCGGTTCGCGCGGGGCCTCCAGAGTGACGGGCTGCTGGAGAAGACCGCTTCCGTCGCCGTGACCCTCTACGGGTCGCTCGGCCTCACCGGCAAGGGCCACGGTTCCGACAAGGCCGTCATCCTCGGTCTGGAAGGCGACAAGCCGGAGCTCGTCGACGTCGACCGGGTGGACGAGCGGCTCGCCGCGATCCGCGAGCGCGGGGCCCTGCGCCTGTTCGGCGACCACGACGTCCCGTTCGTGGTCAACGAGCACCTGGTGTTCGAGCGCAAGGAGTCGCTGCCCGGCCACCCGAACGGGATGCGCTTCACGGCTCTGGACGCCTCGGGCGAGGAGCTGCGCGCCAAGGTGTACTACTCGGTGGGCGGCGGCTTCATCCTGGACGAGAACGCCACCGGTGCCGACCGCATCAAGCCCGACGACACCGTCCTGCCGTACCCGTTCGACACGGCCGCCGAGCTGCTCGAACGCTGCCGGGAGACGGGCCTGTCGATCTCGGCGCTGATGCTGGAGAACGAGAAGGCGTTCGGCCGCGGCGCCGCCGAGATCCACGACGGGCTGCTCGAACTCTGGGACGTCATGCGCGCCTGCGTCTCCCGGGGCTGCACCCGTGAGGGTCTCCTGCCGGGCGGGCTCAAGGTGCGCCGCCGCGCTCCCCAGCTGCACCGCCAGCTCTCGGTCGAGAAGGCGTCCGATCCGCTCCACGCGATGGACTGGATCACCTTGTTCGCGCTCGCCGTCAACGAGGAGAACGCCGCGGGCGGGCGCATCGTCACCGCGCCGACCAACGGCGCCGCGGGCATCATCCCGGCCGTCCTGCACTACTACGACCGGTTCATCCCGGGCCGGGACGACGAGGGCGTGGTGCGGTTCCTGCTGACCGCGGGGGCGATCGGCGTGCTGTTCAAGCAGAACGCCTCGATCTCCGGCGCCGAGGTGGGCTGCCAGGGCGAGGTCGGTTCGGCCTGCTCGATGGCCGCCGCCGGGCTCACCGAGGTCCTCGGCGGCACCCCGGAGCAGGTGGAGAACGCCGCGGAGATCGGGATCGAGCACAATCTCGGCCTGACCTGCGACCCCGTCGGCGGCCTGGTGCAGGTCCCCTGCATCGAGCGCAACGCCGTCGGCGCCGTGAAGGCCATCAGCGCCGCCCGGATCTCGCTGCGCGGCGACGGCCGCCACTTCGTCTCGCTCGACAAGGCCATCAAGACCATGCGCGACACCGGCCGCGACATGCTCGACAAGTACAAGGAGACCTCGCGCGGCGGCCTCGCCGTCAACGTCATCGAGTGCTGAGTTCCGGCGCTACCGGAGCGGGATGTCGAGGCCGTGCTCGTGCTCGGGGCGCGGGCCGTGGATGCGGCGGTCGGCCTCGCCGATCGCGACGTCGTTGATGCTCGCCTCCCGCCGTCGCATCAGGCCGCGCTCGTCGAACTCCCACAGTTCGTTGCCGTAGCTGCGCCACCACTGCCCGCCGGCGTCGTGCCACTCGTACTGGAAGCGGACGGCCATGCGGTTCTCGCGGAAGCCCCACAGGCTCTTGCGCAGGGCGTAGTCGAGCTCCCGCTCCCATTTCGCGGTGAGGAAGGCGATGATCTCCTCCCGTCCGGTGACGAACCTGTCCCGGTTCCGCCAGACCGAGTCGGGCGTGTAGGCGAGCGCCACCCGGTGCGGGTCGCGGGTGTTCCACGCGTCCTCGGCCGCCTGGACCTTCTGCCTGGCGGTCTCCATGGTGAACGGCGGGTAGGGCGGGCGGTCCTCGGGCACGGCGGCCTCCTCAGGTTGAGAACGAGCGTTCTCCATCACTGTCGCTAAGGTAGGGAACGATCGTTCTCAACGTCAAGTCAGGAGCGCCGATGCCGGCCGCGATCACCGAGGAGCAGCAGGACCGGGACCGCCAGGGGCTGCTGGACGTCGCCGAGCGCCTCTTCTACCGGCAGGGCGTCCAGGCGGTGGGCATGGACGAGCTGCGGACCGCCTCCGGCCTGCCGCTCAAGCGCATCTACCGGCTCTTCCCGACGAAGGAGGCCCTCGTCGTCGCGATGCTGGACCGCCGCGACCGCCGCTGGCGCGGGAGCCTGGCCGCCCACCTGGACGCCGAGCCCGACCCCCGGCGGCGCGTCCTCGCCCTGTTCGACTGGCTCGGCGCGTGGTTCGCCGAGCCCGGCTTCCGCGGCTGCGCCTGGGTCAACGCCTACGGCGAGCTCGGCTCGTCCTCCCCGGCGGTCGCCGACGCGGCCCGAGCCCACAAGCGGGCCTTCCACGACCAGGTCGTCGCCCTGCTGTCCTCCGTCGACGCGTCCGCCGCCGAATCCGTCTACCTGCTCGCCGAGGGCGCCATCGTGGTCGCCGGAATCCACGGCGACCCCACCGCCGCCGCCCGTGCCCGCACCGGCGCCGAACTCCTCCTGGGCCGGAACGCCCGGGGTTGACCCTGCCGTTGGCGGCAGGGTTGCACGCTGGCGCCATGGAGACGAACTCACACGACAGGGTCGTTCTGGTCACCGGCGCGGGAACCGGCATCGGACGGGCCACGGCCCGCATGTTCGCGGCCGAGAGCGCCCGGGTCGTGGCCGTCGGGCGGCGGCCCGAACCACTGGCCGAGACCGCGCAGGGACACCCCCGGATCGAGCCCCTCGCCGCCGACATCACCGGCGACGGCGCCGCCGAAGAGATCGTGCGCAGGGTGACGGACGCGCACGGGCGGCTGGACGTGCTGGTCAACAACGCGGCGATCGTCCAGAGCGGAACCCTGGAGACGCTCACCCCGGAGGCGATCGCGCCGCAGCTCGCGACGAACCTGGTGGCGCCCGTCCTGCTGACCCAGGCGGCGCTGCCCGCGCTGGACGGCGGCGGGGTCGTCGTCAACGTCAGCACGTCCGTCGGGCAGCGGGGCTGGCCGGGCAACGCGTTCTACGCCGCCACCAAGGCGGCGCTGGAGACGCTCACGCGCAGCTGGGCGCTGGAGCTCGCGCCGCGCGGCATCCGGGTGGCCGCCGTGGCGCCCGGTGCGATCGCCACCCCGATCGGCGCGCACCAGGGCCTGTCCGCCGAGCGGCTGGCGGCGTTGAGGCGGTGGCAGATCGAGCACACCCCGCTCGGCCGCGTCGGGCGTCCCGAGGAGGTCGCATGGGCGATCACGCGCCTGGCATCGCCGGACGCCTCGTTCGTCACCGGGGCCGTCCTCGCGGTGGACGGAGGGGCGGTGGTCGCCTGAGCCGGCGGGCCCGCCGCCTGGTAGAACCGGGGGCGGAGGTGGTGGCGGTGCGGATCGGCGAGCTGGCGCGGATCACCGGGACGACGCCGCGCGCGCTGCGGCACTACGAGGAGGCGGGGCTGATCACGTCCCGGCGGGCGGACAACGGGTACCGGATCTACGACGGGAGCACGGCCGTGCGGGTCCGCAACATCCGGGAGTTGCTCGCCGTCGGCCTCACGCTCGACGACGTGCGCGCGTTCTCGGTCTGCCTGGACGGCGACGTGGCGGCCTCGCCCCCGTCCGAGCGGGGCCTCCGGATCGCCCGCGACCGCCTCGCCGTCCTCGACGCCCGCATAGCCGCCCAGACCAGGGCCCGCGACCACCTGGCCACCGCTCTCGCCAAGGCGGCCGGCCGCCGCCCCGCGCCGGCCCGCTGACGCGCGCCCGCCGGCGGGTGTCCCGCCTGGAATATCCGGTTCCGCCGCTCCCCGGAACCGTGTGAGGATCACCGCATGCCGATCGATCCGCACCTGCTCGCGCTGTTCTTCGTGACCTCCGTCATCGCCATGGTGATCCCCGGTCCCGACATGCTGTTCGTCCTCGGGTGCGGCATGCGCGGCGGGCCGCGGGCGGGGCTGCTCGCCACGGCCGGGGTCGCGACGAGCGAGGCCGTCCACGTCGCCGTGGCGGCGGCGGGGCTGGCCGCGCTCTTCGCGGCGGTGCCGGTCGCGTTCACGGTGGTCCGGGTCGCCGGGGCCGCCTACCTGATCTTTCTGGGCGTGCAGACCCTGCGGCACCGCAGGGACGTGGACGCGGCGCCGGCGGGGGTCTCGGGGCGGCGGGCGTATCTCAACGGGCTGCTGACCAACCTGCTGAACCCGAAGATGGTCACCTTCACCATCGCGTTCCTGCCCCAGTTCATCGATCCCGGGCTCGGGCACGTGTGGGCGCAGTTCGCGATCCTCGGCGCCGTCCTGATCGCGCTGGAGTTCCTCGTGGACGGCACGGTCGGCGTCCTCGCCGGACGCATCGGAGACTGGCTGCGCCGCCGGCACACCGCCCGCCGGCGACTCAACGCCACCGTGGGCACGCTGTTCATCGGCCTCGGCATCCGCCTGGCCGCCGAGCGCTGACACCGCACCGCCACACCCCCGCACCGCCACACCCCCGCCCCGCCGGTAGCGGGCGGGGTCAGGGGCGGGCGCCGCGGCCGGTCGGGGAGTGGGCGCCGCGGCGGGCCTCGCCGCCGCAGTGGCGGCAGACGACCTGGGGGCTGACGGCCTCGCCGCAGGAGTGGCGCCAGCTGACGGGCGGGTCGTCCGGGTGCAGATGCCGGTCGCCCCAGGCCATCAGCACGAGCAGCACGTCGCACAGCTCCATGCCCGCGGGGGTGAGGCGGTACTCGTAGCGCACCGGGTGGTCGCTGTAGCGCTCGCGGCTGATGATGCCGTTCGCCTCCAGCTTGCGGAGGCGGGCGGTGAGGATGTCGCGGGACGCGCCGGTGTTGCGGACGATCTGGTCGAACCGCCGCACCCCGTAGCTCAGCTCCCGGATCGCCAGGAGGCTCCAGCGCTCGCCGACCAGGTCCAGGGTGTCGGCGATCGAGCACTCGCGCGGATCGGCGTCCTTCGGCATACCGGGAAGCCTAGAGCCTGTCTCGAAGTGGCCTGGGCAAGGCGCGTCAGAGCCGCTCCACGATGGTGGCGTTGGCCAGCCCGCCCGCCTCGCACATCGTCTGCAGGCCGAACCGGCCGCCGCGGTCCTCCAGGGCGTGCAGCAGCGTCGTCATGAGGCGGGCGCCGCTCGCGCCGAGCGGGTGGCCGATGGCGATCGCGCCGCCGCGCACGTTGACGCGGGCGAGGTCGGCGCCGGTCTCGCGCGCCCACGCCAGGACGACCGGGGCGAACGCCTCGTTCACCTCGAACAGCTCGATGTCGTCCAGCGTGAGGCCGCCGCGCTCCAGCACCCGCGCGGTCGCGGGGATGATCGCGGTGAGCATCAGCAGGGGGTCGTCGCCGGTCACGGCGAAGGCGTGGAAGCGGGCGCGCGGGCGCAGGCCGAGCCGCGCGGCGACGTCGGCGCCCATGACCAGGACGGCGGCGGCGCCGTCGTTGACCGGGGAGGCGTTGCCCGCGGTGATCTTCCAGCCGATCTCGGGGAAACGCTCGGCCGTCCGCTCGTCGTGGTAGGCGGGCTTCAGGGCGGCGAGGGCCTCCGGCGACGTCCCCGGGCGGACGGTCTCGTCCCGCTGGCCCGTCCAGGCGACCTCCCGGTCGAACTCGCCGTTCTTCCACGCCTCGGCGGCGCGGCGGTGGGACTCGAAGGCGTAGGCGTCGAGTTCCTCCCGCGACAGGTCCCAGCGGGCGGCGATCAGCTCGGCGCTGATGCCCTGGCCGACGAGCCCGCCCGGGTAGCGGTCGGGGAGCAGCGTCCCGAACGGATCGCTGCCCGGCAGGACGCTCGATCCCATCGGGACCCGCGACATCGACTCGACCCCGCACGCGATGGCGATGTCGTAGGCGCCGCTCTGCACGCCCTGCGCCGCGATGTGCAGGGCCTGCTGGGACGAGCCGCACTGCCGGTCGACCGTCATGGCGGGGACGCTCTCGGGGAACCCGGCGGCGAGGACGGCGGTGCGGGTGAGGTTGAGCGCCTGGTCGCCCGCCTGGGTGACGACGCCGCCGATCACGTCGTCCACGTCCGCCGGGTCGATGCCCGCCCGCTCGACCAGGGACGCCAGCGTCCGGGCCAGCAGGTCGGCCGGGTGGTCGCCGTGCAGGGCGCCGCCGGCCCTGCCCTTGCCGAGCGGCGTGCGCACGGCCTCCACGATCACCGCGTCGCGCATGGAACCCACCTCCGTTGCGTTTTCCAACTCACTCCGGAAGTATCCGCTCGGCGAACCGGGGAGCACAATCCACCGCGAAGGTGAGTTGGATTACACAACTAAGCAGGCGAAAACCCGGGGGCCGTAGCAGATCGCCACGACCCCCGGGTCTTCGGGCCGCTCAGCGGGAGGGGCCCATGCCGTTGTCCGTCTGTACCCTCCATGCGTCGAAGAGCCCCTCGGTGGAGCCGCCCGAATGTCGTCGGTCGGACAAGCGTGCCTCCTGATCTCCTCGACGTCGCGTTCCCTTTGGACATTAGCCCCACAAGCCGACATAGACCCAAAATGGGAACTCAAGCCGCCGTCAAGCATCGGGGCCGCCGACCCGACGCGACCGTCTAGCCCTTGTACATCTCCCGCATCTTGCGCGCGGCGTCGCCCGGTTTGCGCTTCGGCCCCTTGCCCGTGGCCTCCTCGCCGCGGCGCGGCCGCTTCTCGCGCTCCGGTTCGGACTCCGCCTTGCCCGTGGGCTTCCCGGGCTTGCCAGGCTTGTCGTTCACGACAACTCCCCCGATGTCGTTCCAACTGTCGGTCCATAAGTACCCCGTCTAGCGGGGATAGAAGCGCACCTCCGGGCGGCCGACCTGGCCGTAGTGGGGGCGGCGCTCGGCCAGCCCGTTCTCCGCCAGGTACTCCAGATACCGGCGCGCGGTGACCCGGGAGACGCCGGTGAGGTCGGCGGCGGCCGCGGCGGACAGTCCGTCGGCGGACGACGCCAGCACGTCGGTCACGGCCTGGAGCGTCTCGCCGCTCATCCCCTTGGGCAGCGCGTGGTGGTCGGGGGTGCGCAGGGTGGCGAGCATCCCGTCCACGTCCGCCTGCCCGCTGACCTCCCCCGAGCCCACCGTCTGCTCCCGGAACCGCGCGTACCGGACGAGCTTGTCGCGCAGCGACGCGAACGTGAACGGCTTCAGCAGGTACTGGACGATGCCGACCGCCACGGCGGTGCGGATCACCGCGAGATCCCGCGCGGACGTCACGGCGATCACGTCCACGTCCCGTCCCCCGGCGCGCAGCGCGCGGCAGACGGTGAGGCCGTGCGTGTCCGGCAGGTAGAAGTCCAGCAGGACGACGTCGACCTGCGTCCGCTCGCAGAACCGCAGCGCGTCCGCCCCCGAGTGCACGACCCCGGCGACGGTGAACCCGGCGACCCGCTCGACGTAGGTCCGGTGCGCCTCCGCCGCCACCGGGTCGTCCTCGACCACCAGCACTCTGATCACGCTTCACCGTCCCCGCGCCGGGACCCGGCCGCTCGCGCCGCCAGGGGCAGCCGGACCGTGAACACCGCGCCGCGGCCGGAGCCGCTCGCGCTCACCCGCACGTCACCGCCGTTGCGGCGGACGGCCTGGCCGACCAGGGCGAGGCCGAGGCCGTGCCCGACCGGGCCGCCGGACGCCTTCGTCGTCCAGCCGCGCCGGAACATCGCGGGCACGGCGGACGGGTCCACGCCCGGCCCGCTGTCGGACACCTCCAGCACGAGCGCCCCGTCCTCCTCGCGGGCACTGACGCCGACGCGCGGCGGCCGGTCGGCGGCGCCCTCGATCGCCGCGTCGACCGCGTTGTCGATGAGGTTGCCGAGAATGGTCACCAGGTCGCGCGGCTCGACCGCGCCCTCGATCACGGTGTCCTCGCCGATCACGAGCTCCACGCCGCGCTCCCCCGCCTCGGCGGACTTGCCGAGCAGCAGCGCGGCCAGCACGGGCTCGCCGACCGAGCCGACGACCCGGTCGGTGAGCCGCTGCGCGCTCGCCAGCTCGGCGGTCGCGAACTCCACGGCCTGCTCGGAACGGCCCAGCTCCACCAGCGACACCACCGTGTGCAGGCGGTTCGCGGCCTCGTGCGCCTGCGAGCGCAGCGACTCGGCGAACCCGCGCACCGTGTCCAGCTCGCCTGCCAGCGCCTGGAGCTCGGTGTGGTCCCTCAGGGTGACGACGTTGCCCATCACCCGGTCCCGCGACCGGACGGGTGAGGTGTTCACCACGAGGACCCGCGTGTCCCCCACGTGGATCTCGTCCGACCGCGGCACGGCCGACACCAGCGTCTCCACCAGCTCCTCCGGCAACCCGAGGTCCGCGACGTCGCGCCCGTGCGGCTCCCCGGCGGGCGCCCGGGACGGCGCCGCGTCCCCGCCGGCCGCACCGGACGGCCCGGCGTCCAGGTCGAGCAGGTGCCTGGCGGCGTCGTTGCAGAGCACGATGCGGCCATTGCGGTCGAGGATGAGGAGGCCTTCGCGGACGGCGTGCAGGATCGCCTCGTAGTACTCGAACATGCCGCGCAGCTCGCCCGGGGCGACGCCCCGGGTCTGGCGGCGGAGGCGGGCGGAGACGAGGTAGCTGCCGGCCATCCCGACGGCGAGGACGGCCGCGGCGACGGCGCCCAGGGCCACCAGGCGCCGGCGCAGCTCGGCCGAGATCGCCTTGACCGTGATGCCGACCGCGACCAGGGCGACCACGCGGTGGTCGTCGCCGAAGACGGGGGCGACGGTGCGCACGGACGGTCCGAGCGTGCCGGTGTAGGTCTCGGTGAACGTCCGGCCGGCGAGCGCGGGGGCGGTGTTGCCGACGAAGGTCCCGCCGATGCGCGACGGGTTCGGATGCGTGTAGCGGATCCCCGCCGGACTCATGATCGTGATGAAGTCGACCCCGGTGTCGTGCCGGACGCGCTCGGCGTAGGGCTGCAGCAGGCGGCTCGGCGCCGGGTCGGCGAGCGCGGCGCGGACGGTCGGGGCGTCGGCGATGCTCACCGCGACCGCCGACACCGTCTGGGTCGCGCTGTCGTCGACGGCGCGGCCGGAGTCCAGGAAGGCCAGCGCCGCGCCCGCCGCCACGAGGAGCCCGAGGACCGCCGCCTGGAGCGCGAGCAGCTGCCGGGCCAGGCTCCAGCGGCCCGGCGCCGTCCATCGAGGACGCACTCCGTCCCCCCTCCCGCCTCGGCCCCACCGCGTCTCGGTGTCACCGCATCGCACCGTGCCGTGAACGAAATGTACACAAGGGTGACCCCGGTCACAGAACCGCGCACACTCATGTGCGGACAGACCCCCAGCCCCCGCCTGACCTGCGAGCTCACCTCCAGTGCGGCGCCCACGGTGTGCATGCTCCGGCCCCGGCCGGAGGATGGGCGCCGCCGCGGGGCGGCGGCCCGCCCGCGGATCCGACCGGACCGGGCGGGCGCCGCCCCTCGCACCGAGGCCGGGGTCCTGAGCCGAGGAGGTCCCCCGTGACCCCGCCCGCCTCCGAGCCCTCCCGCAACCGCGTCCACTACCTGTACCTCGCCGTCGTCGCCGCCGTGGTGGCGGGCGCGGTGGTCGGGCTGCTCGCGCCGGACTTCGCGCAGGAACTGAAACCGATCGGCACCGCGTTCGTCAACCTGATCAAGATGATGATCTCGCCGATCATCTTCTGCACGATCGTGCTCGGCATCGGCTCGGTCGCCAGGGCGGCCGAGGTCGGCCGGATCGGCCTGGTCACCATCGCCTACTTCCTGGTGATGTCGACGCTGGCCCTCGCCATCGGGCTGGTGGTCGGGAACCTGCTGCACCCGGGCGCCGGGCTGCACCTGGACCCCTCGTCGGTCGCCGAGGCGAAGTCGCAGGCCGAGGGGGGCGAGGGCACCACCGACTTCCTGCTCGGCATCATCCCGGACACGCTGGTGTCGGCGCTGACCGAGGGCCAGGTGCTGCAGGCGCTGCTGGTCGCGCTGCTGACCGGCTTCGCGCTCCAGGGGCTCGGCCCGGTGGGCGCGCCGATCCTGCGGGGCATCGAGCACCTGCAGAGGCTGGTGTTCCGCATCCTCTGGATGATCATGTGGGCGGCGCCGGTGGGGGCGTTCGGCGCGATCGCGGCGGTGGTCGGGTCGAGCGGCTGGGACGCGCTGAAGAGCCTCGCGGTGATCATGCTGGGCTTCTACGCGACGTGCGCGGTGTTCGTGTTCGCGGTGCTCGGCGCGGTGCTGTGGGCGGTCAGCCGGATCAGCGTGTTCGCCCTGCTGCGCTACCTGGCCCGCGAGTTCCTGCTGATCCTGTCGACGTCGTCGTCGGAGTCGGCGCTGCCGCGGCTGATCGCCAAGATGGAGCACCTCGGGGTGAGCCGCCCCGTCGTCGGCATCACCGTGCCGACCGGGTACTCCTTCAACCTCGACGGCACCGCGATCTACCTGACGATGGCGACGCTGTTCATCGCGTCCGCCCAGGACCGGCCGCTGTCGGTCGGCGCGCAGATCCCGCTGCTGCTCTTCATGATCGTCGCGTCGAAGGGCGCGGCGGGCGTCACCGGCGCCGGCCTGGCGACCCTCGCGGGCGGCCTCCAGTCGCACAAGCCCGCGCTGGTGGACGGGGTGGGGTTCATCGTCGGCATCGACCGGTTCATGTCCGAGGCCCGCGCGCTGACGAACTTCGCGGGCAACGCCGTCGCCACCGTGGTCATCGGCACGTGGACGAAGGAGTTCGACGCCGAGCGGGCCCGCCGCGTCCTCGCCGGCGAGGACCCGTTCAACGAGGACACCCTGCTGGACGACCACGGCCCCGCCGCCGAGCCGTCCGGGACGCGGGAGGGGCCGCCGGTGCCCGCCGCCGGGGGCGCGCCCGCGATCGGCTGAGTGGCGTAAGAGCAGCTACAGCGGCGGGACGGGCGGTGAGTGTGTGGAGCTAGCCGCCGTGTCGGGGCGGGTTCTGGTTCG